>JAUNUM010000101.1 GCA_030538215.1 Bacteroidia bacterium | reverse complement strand
TCCTGTTCTATAATAATTATATATAGTGCTCATCCAATAGGAGTTGTGTGGCTTAGATTGCTCTCTATTTTTCTTTATATTTGTTAACACTTTATCTAAATCTTCCTGTTTAGGCCCATTTTGAATGATTTCATCTAATTCTTTACGCAACAATGGCTTAAGATCTTCAGCACGCTCAGGTTCACAGCTAAACGACATATTTATGGAGTAATTATCCTTAGGCAATCTTGTACTACTTGCAGATACACTTACACCGTATGTACCACCCTCTTTCTCGCGTATATTCTCCATGTATCTTATATTTAGAATATCTTTCAAAACAGTCATACATATTGTATTATAAGGATTTACCTTTATATCATTTTTAAAATTCATAAATACCAAGCTCTTGGGTTCTTCCATTTTCACAGCTATTCTCTTTTCAACTTTTCCGGTAAAACCTTTAACATTATTGTCTCTCCATGTCTCTTTCCGATTATAGCTCTTGATGGAACCTATATATTTTTCGACAAATATTTTAGCTTTTTCTTGCTCAATATTACCCACAATAAAAAAAGTAAAATCAGATGCATCTTTTATTCTATCTAAATAGATCCTCTTTATTTTATCCAAACTAATGGAATTGAGGTATTTCTCGTTGAATAAAAGAGTACGCGGATGATAGTCGTTCATAATTAAATCTAAAGAATCCTGAATGATATTCTGTGGATTTTTATTGCGATTTTTTAACGATATTTGCCACTTTTCCATTGCGTTTTCATACAATGTCTCATCGAACCGCGGTTGTTGGAAAGTCATATAAACCAGTTGCATCATTGTTTCAAAATCCTTGGGAGCACATGCCCCACTTACCGATTCATAAAAAGAACTGATGCTGGGACGTACGTCCACTAACTTTCCGGTTAGCATTTTGCTTAACGTAGTGGGATCGAAATTAGCTTTTCCAAAAGAGGAAACAAGTGCTGCCGCGTTCATAGCCGAAGCAAGCATATCGAGATCAAACAGAGACGTACCACCTTTACTATATGAAGATAAAGCTACTCTGTCTTTTTCGTAATCGGCTTTGCGAAATACGACTTTAGCTCCGTTTGCCAACGTCCATTCTACAGCATTGAACTGTGGCAATTGTTTTTCTTTTACGGTAGGTGAACCTGTTAGTTTTTCTTCAATAAGTTCCTCCGATAAATTAGTTTCTTCTTGGTAAGGTATAATGGTATTATCATTTTCCACTTCACTTATGATTTTCAATGCCTCTTCTTTTGTAAGGTGTTTGAGACTATCGGGACCGGTAACTATAATCGTTTGATTTTGCTTTATATTCCAAATCCGAGCTTTTTCGGATACTTCTTTTGCCGTAATGGTAGGAATGACGGCTTTTGCAAAGTTGTAGTAATCTTCAACACTAACGATAGGAGTTCCGGTAAGAAAATTTGACTTCATTGGACCAACATAACTATCGTTTCTTACTTTATCTCTTTGTTTATAACTTGACTCCAATCCGGCCAGCATATTTGTTTTTGCTCTTTCTAATTCACTATCTAAAAATCCGAACCTTTTCACTCGTTCATTTTCTGTCAGTATAGCTTTAAAAGCCGCTGCTTCTTCATTAGGCTTTGCCCTCGCTCTAATTGTATAGCTATTATATCCTCTTGTAAACTCAGCCTGAGCGATACTCGCACTCATAAAAGCGGGATTGGGCTTTGACATAATTTCGCTTATGCGACTTCTTATTAAAGTGTTGTAAAAACCTTCGATAAGAGCGTTGCGAAAATAGCCGTAATTCATATCTTTGGGTTTAACCTCGTTTCGCATAAGCGTAATTAACTGAACATTGGAGCTATTAATTTCTTTATCGGTTGCAAGAACATAGCGTATCTCTTCATACTCAGGTATAGCAAAGAACGGTAAAGGTTTAGGATTTTTAACGGGAGGAATATCCGAGAATGTTTCTTTTATTTTTTGTTCTACTTCTTTCGTATCAAAATCTCCCACAAGAACAAGTGCCGTCAGATCTGAACGATACCAGGTGTGATAAAAATCTCTGAGTGTTTGCGGTTTAAAGTTTTTAATTACATCAAGAGAACCGATAACATCGCGCACGGCGTATTGAGAGCCTTTTGTCAGTATAGGAAAAGTCTTTTCCTGAATACGGAAGCCCGCATTTCGTCGCTGTCTCCATTCTTCACTAATTACACCTCTTTCCGCATCAATTTCTTCGTCTTCGAGCGAAAGATAATGTGTCCAATCTTTTAATATCAGTAAACACGTATCCAAAAGATGCGGAACATTCATAGGTACGCTGCTAATATTATAAACAGTTTCATCATAAGATGTATAAGCATTTACATTTCGGCCAAATGCAACTCCATATTTTTCTAATGTATTGATAATGCCTTTTTCGGGAAAATGCTTTGTTCCGTTAAAAGCCATATGTTCCAGAAAGTGGGCTAATCCGTTTTCATGGTCTTCCTCCAATAATGCTCCGGCATTGCGTATAATGTAAAAGCTGGCTCTGTCTTTTGGTTCGGCATTTTTTCGTATATAATAGGTAAGTCCATTTTTTAATGTTCCTTTTGTGAATGCAGGATCTTCAGAAAAATAGCCTTTTGGGTCATATTGAGCAAATAAATTACCAACTACCAAAAAAGTAACCAATAAGAATGTGAATAATTTTTTCATAAGTCTATTTTTATTTTATTTTTTAATATTCTCCGTTTATAATTTCAAGAATTTTCTCATTGTTAATGATGATCATACCGTGTCTATCATCGGTAATTCCTTCTTTCAGCTTATACGTATAAATGGGAGTGACTCCATCCATTTCGGTAGGTAGAAACAGAAACTGAATGTTGTTTTCTTTGTCTTTTAATGCCTCTCCTGCCTCCATAATATGGGTGGAAATAATAAAGGTGCTGTTTATTTTTTTTGAAAAAGCATCCGTAATGGCAACAGTTGCTTCATACGCATCTTTTACGTTTGTTCCTTTAAATAATTCATCGAAAATAATCAATAAGTGTTTGTTGGAAGCTACTTCCTGAGCTACGGACTTTACTCTAAGCACTTCTGCATAGAAATGACTGTATCCCATATTGAGGTTGTCCGGAACATTTATAGAAGTAAATATGCCATCTTTTACAGAAAATTGCATTTTTTTTGCCGGCACCGGAAAACCCATGTGAGCTAAATAGTTTGCGGCACCAATAGCCTTCATTAAGGTGGATTTTCCCGCCATATTGGCTCCGGTAAGAAAAACAACGTTTCTATCTTTGTAAAAATGAATATTGTTGTCTATCGCATCTTTTATTCCGGGATGAAATAATCCTTCAAAAAGGAGATAATTTTTATCTTTTTCATCTGCTTCGGCATAATTAAAACCTTTTTTTTCGGCTACCTGTGCTACAGCAGTAAAAACATCTATCTCGTAGATAATATTCAGTAGTCTATTCATTTCATTTTTTAACGAATAGCGTATGGCATGATCGTATTTGGCAAACTTAAACAGCGATATTCTCTTTTCAGCAGTATAATCATATATCCAATATAATTGTTTATCGTTGAGTATTTTGCTTAAAATATCACAGTTCTCTGTATATAAATTCTCTTTTGTACTGCTTTCAACTTCTTTGATAAACCCTGCCATATCTTTCAGCACTCTTATAGTGGCTTCAAGGCCTTGCTCCATCACCCGATATTCTTTATCGAGTCCAATATGAAGCAGAAGCCTTATCCGCACAGTATTAAACCATGCGGTAAAAGAATTAGGATAATCGGTATGATTTAAATATTGTTCAGCTATTGTAAAATCTTCATTATCTACAGGAAATTGATATTTACCGTCTTGAAAAAATCGGAACAATTGACTACGCTTGTTTATTTTCCGAGGCTCGCTCAACGGTTCATGAAAGAGTTTATCCAGCAGTTTCTCTCCTCCAATAGTCTGAACTTCATTAAATATTGAGAATATCGAATTATTGACATACTTTCCCAATATGTTTAAATCTGTCAATGTTTGCTTGTCCGTTAAAAAACTCATTCTGTGTATTAGTTTTATGAATTAAGAATTTCCAATATTCCTTCATTACGAATAATAACCATTCCATGGCGATCTTCGGTAATACCTTCTTTAAGTTTATAGGTATAAGTGGGAACTCCATTTTCCATTACAGTGGGAAGGTATAAAAACTGAATATTTTTGCATTTCTCCTGCAACGTTTCTCCTGCTTCTATAATGTGGGTAGATATAATAAACGTACTTTTATTTCTCTTGGAAAAAGCTTCGGATATAACTACTGTTGCATCATAGGCGTCTTTCACGTTTGTTCCTCGAAACAGTTCATCGAAAATAACAAAATACTTTTTATCTTTTGCAATATCCTGCGCCACTCTTTTAACTCGAAGTACTTCCGTATAAAAATGGCTGTATCCTAAGTTAAGATTGTCCGGAAGATTAATTGTCGTATAAAGGCCATCCAAAACACTGAATTTCATGAAAGATGCGGGCACAGGAAATCCTACATGTGCTAAAAACACGGCTACTCCCAGCGATTTCATAAAAGTTGACTTTCCTGCCATATTAGCTCCGGTAAGAAAAACAAAATTGGCATTTTTATCAATACCAATATCATTACTTATGGGCTTCTCTAATTGGGGATGATGTAGTCCTTTTATTATTAATTCATTATCAGTGCTATTAATTGCTTTTGCAAAAACAAAATTCTGTTTTTTCCCAATTTTCCCTACAGAGATATAGATATCCAGAAAGAATATTAACCCCAACAGTTTTCGCATAGATACATTTTCTTCATAACGAAGTATGCGGTCATACTCTGCTATTTGGGAATAGCTAAGTCGGTTTTTTCCTTTTTCTTTTTCTGTCCAATTTATATTAGAATGTTGAAAGAGATGCTCAAAAGCGACAATATCATCTTTATAGTACTCTATATTAGGATGCGTTTTTATATCGTTTACAAAATCTTTGGTTGTATTGATAATATCAATCATTGAAACAACACCTTTGTGAAGTAGTTCATATTCGTTTTCTGCTCCTATAGCACTCCGAAACTTCCGATTAAGCGTATTGTCTTCTAATGAAAGTTTGGTCCGGTCATCTGTATTTTCGAGATAGCGTTCTACCACATCAAATTGATATACTTTATACGGAAAATCTATTTCACAGTTTTGAAAAAATTTAATTTTTGCAGCACGCGTATTAATTTTTTCTACATTATCCAGCGGATACCGAAACATATCTTCCAATAAATTTGCTCCTCCTCGGGTATAAGTATGGCAAAAGAGAGTAAACAGCGAGTTATGTCCATGTTTACCAAAAATATTCAAGTCGTCAAGCGTTTGTTTATCTATTATAAAACTCATTGTTGATTTTTTATAAATGTAAAAGAGTTTCTGTAGAGACCATTCTGAAGAATAAGAAACTATTTAAAATCTCATGAAAAATATTTTTGTTTTTATTTTTTTAGAATGGCCTGTATTTTACAGAAACTTTGTTTTATCTGCCTCTACGCCGTATCCAAATAAGCACTCCAAAGATTAATAAGATACCGGGATAACCCCATTTAATTAGAGGATTAGCAATTGCCCATCCGGATTTGGTGAATTTTATATTTCTATCAATAGCAGACGGACGTCTTACATCAATGGGTACTTCCTCATTTGACAACCAGAAGAATGCAGCATTAATTAAATAATAATTTGCAGCTTGTATACCGTTACGCGGAGTAACTAATTCTTTGTTGTTTAACCATTCTGAATCACCACTGATAAGGATTCGTTGCTCTTTTCCATTCACGCTACGTGCAAGAGCCGCAATTAGCGTGAGGCTGTCTAACTGTTGAACAGAACTTAAATTATCGTTTTTTGAAAGATTAGAAAGATCTGACTCTATCCAAGAATCTCCGGTTGCAAACCATGGTACATACTTAATATTATCGAGAGCATTAACTTCCAAAGCACAAAATGAGGGTGCAACAAGTTTATTGTCTTTTCGTAATCTTTTTAAATAATATGACAAGGTTGTATCTACGGCATTTACCACCATTAAATCAGCAGGAATAGTGATTGCCGGTATGGTGTCTACTTCGTTCTTTCCCGATGAAGTATAAACAATTCTGGTTTCAGGCTCGATAATTCTTCCCGGTTTAACCACAACTCCCGGTAACATTTTTACGCCAAATTTTTCGGTAATTGGATTTACAAATTGCTGATTTCCGGGTTCTCCCAGTATCATTAAGTTATCGCCACGATCAATGTATTTGTTGAGATTCTCCATCTCTGCTTCGCTCAACATCTCTTTCGGGTCTGCAATTACCAACATTTTTATTTTCTGGGGCACTTCTTCTTTCAAAGATATATGCTCAAAATCAAATCCCTGATTAACAAGAGAGTATCTGAAATTTTTCTGTTGTGTGAAAAATCTGTACCCTCTATCGGAGCCATCATAACAACTCCATTCTCCGTGTCCTGCCACAAAACCTACTACCGGTAATTCATCCATTACCAAACGTTTCATTGCTGCTGTAATTTCCGCTTCAAAAGGAAATTTTCTTATATCATCAAAAATTCGCAGAAATGTTCTTTGTCCGTCTTTTCTTTCCAGTAAACGAACAAATTGGTATCCTTCGGGTTCCAGATCTACTGTTTTTAAGACTTCTTCGGGAGATAAAATATTGAATTTCCAATTATTAAGTTTCCTAAGAGTGTCGATAGTTTCTTTTTCACTTAAGTTGGGGAAACGTTGTTCCAAGGAAGTGTTTTTACCCGTTTTACGATAATAATTTACATACTTCAGTTTAATATCTGGTTTAAATCTTACATACTCTTTAAAACGAAGCATATCTTCTTTTACATTTCTCGGCAAAGTGTACCAATATGTTTCCTCAAGCAGGTTATTATATGTTGTAATTGTAAGTTCATCTTTTAATTTGGCAATAACATTTTGACTGTTTTTGGTTAGCGTATTTTGTTTGGTATGAGTTGTATCATAATAGCTCATTAACTTAGGACGTGAACTGGCATATCCTATGAGTGCAATAACCACAAATACTCCCAAATACTTAACAATAGTAACATACCATTTTAGTCTTTCTCTTTTTGCCTTTAATGTAATAATAGCGAAGCTTATAAAGAGTGTAATAATAGCAATAAAGTAAATTACATCTTCGCTACATATCAATCCTGCAATAAGATTATCGCTCCTGCCCGAAGGTGATATCCAGTAAGTGATGTCCCGTATAAATTCAATATCTTGACCAATACCTTTTATGTAATTCATTACAGCCAGCGTAGTAATTGTGGTGATAGCCGCTACTACCTGATAAGCGGTAAGACTTGACATAAAAAGACCTATTGCCGAATAGGCACAAGTTAATAGAAAAACGCCCAAAAGTCCCGATAAAATGAGAGGTATATCTACATTTTCTATAGTTGCAATGGAAATAATAGAATATACTATGAGAATACAAACCAAAGAGAATGCATATATTACTAATGCTAAATATTTGCCACCAATAATTTGAGAGTTGCTGACAGGTGAAGAGTATAATAAATTAATGGAACCACTACTTAGTTCTCGGCTCATTATTCCCATTGTCAATAAAGGGATAAACAGGTATAGATAGTTCTGTATAATCATAAAAAAACCACTTCCCCAACCTACAAAATTATTATAGGTGATATTGGATAAAGCATAACCGAGGGTTTTACTTCTTACAAAACCATCCCATATTCCACAATAAATTAACCCGGCTTGAAGAGTGAAGATAACAAAGATAAGCCATGCAACGGGCGAATAAAACAGATATTGAAGTTCTGCTTTTGCTATTTTCCATGTAGTTTTCATATTCAATTCTTTTTAGTTTTTCCTTTTTT
>JAUNUM010000100.1 GCA_030538215.1 Bacteroidia bacterium | reverse complement strand
ACCGATGACGAGTGAGGCATTGTCACTTTATGTTTTTCTTGAAAGCGATCATCATATTCATAAGATGAAAAGATTCGTCGTAGAACTCTTGAAATTTTCCATCTGTTATGTATTGTCTTCGTTTGGCTTTATACAAGCATGTTACAACTTCAGCTAAAGAACGAATGGAATAGCCTATGAATTTTTGAAGTTCTGCATTTGATTGTCCTATTGAACCTTCTGATATATTTAAGGCAATGGAATCGGCTGCTCTCCTAATTTGAGAGCTTAGATTAAATAACTCTTCTTTTGGAAAGTTCTTTGAAATTTCATTAATATCTTCTCCAAAATCCATGGCTTTTTGCCAAATAGTTAATTTCTCAAATTTGAAACTCATGAAGGGAGGTTTTTAGTTTTACATTTATTTGTACCATTTATCTCCGGTCTTCCGTCATCGGTCACTTTCACCTCAATGAATCCAACAGTTTCTCCAGCGAATATTCATCTTGAATGTACACATCGCGAGGTTTGCTTCCTTGTGCCGGTCCCACAATTCCCGCGGCTTCTATTTGATCCATTAAGCGTCCCGCACGATTGTAACCGATAGAGAATTTACGCTGAATAAGCGATGTGGAACCTTGTTGATGTACTACAATCAATCGAGCAGCTTCTTCAAAAAGAACATCCTTCTCGGATAAATCGTCAGCACGTAATTTGTCATCTCCTGTATCTATAATTACTTCGGGCAGGGCAAAAGCAGATTCATATCCCTGTTGTTTTCCGATGTATTGGGAAATTTCTTCAACTTCCGGCGTATCCACAAAAGCACATTGGATACGGACCAAATTACTTCCTTGTGAAAAAAGCATATCACCTCGACCAATCAGTTGATTGGCACCGGTTGAATCGAGAATGGTTCTTGAATCAATTTGTGATGTCACGCGAAAAGCCATTCTTGCAGGAAAATTCGCTTTAATAGTTCCCGTAATAATATTGGTGGTTGGGCGTTGCGTTGCGATTACCATGTGCATTCCCACGGCACGTGCTTTTTGTGCGATACGTGCAATGGGCATTTCAATTTCTTTTCCAGCAGTCATAATTAAGTCGCCAAATTCATCTATAACAACCACTATGTAAGGTAGATATCGGTGTCCGTTTTTGGGGTTTAATCTGCGTTTAATGAACTTTTCGTTGTATTCTTTTATTGCTCTCACCTTGGCACGCATCAGCAGTTCGTATCGGTCATCCATCTCTTTGGTGAGCGAATTGAGTGTTTGCGTTACTTTGCTTACATCGGTAATAATTGCCTTTTCTTCATCGGGAAGTTTTGCCAGATAATGTTTTTCGATGGTGGAGTAGATGTTGAATTCCACCATTTTGGGATCGATAAGCACCATCTTCATTTCCGACGGGTGTTTTTTGTAGAGCAACGATGTAATAATCGCGTTCAATCCCACCGATTTCCCTTGCCCCGTAGCTCCGGCAACCAGCAAGTGTGGCATTTTTGCCAGATCGAAAATGAAAACTTCGTTTGTTATGGTTTTTCCAAGTGCGACCGGTAAATCAAATGTACATTCCTGAAACTTAACGGAAGCAATAACCGATTGCATGGATACAATTTGTGGATCTTTGTTAGGCACTTCTATGCCGATTGTGCCTTTGCCCGGCATTGGAGCAATAATACGTATCCCTAATGCCGAAAGGCTAAGAGCAATATCGTCCTCCAAATTTCTGATTCGTGAAATTCTGACTCCTGCCTGCGGCACAATTTCGTACAACGTAATGGTTGGACCAACGGTGGCTTTTATCGATGTTATTTCTATTCCGTAATTGCGAAGTGTACTGATAATTTTGTCTTTATTCTCGTTTTGCTCCTCCATATCTACCGGTTTATTGCCGGTGTTATAAACTTTGAGCAAATCCATGGTAGGAAATGCAAATGACGATAAATCTTTTTTGGGATCGTAGTCTTCCAGAATTTCCACATCTGATTCCATTTCTTTGTCGTCATCGGCTTCTTGAACAAGAGAGTCTTTTTCCTCAGGTTTTTCTTTTGAAATTTGCACCTCGTCTTTAGGAACGATCACTTCGAAATCATCGTCTCCAATATTTTTTTGCTTAGCTAAAGGTTGTAGGCTTGGTTTGATGGAAAATGGCGTTTCAACAGTTTTTAGCTCCTTGTCTTGTGGGGTAATTTCCGGTTCGGTTTCTATTTCTGATTCTTTTTTCTTTCTGAACGCGAAAAGTTTTTTCCAAATACTTGGCTTTGGCTCTTCTTCGGGCTTATTTATTTTGTCAAATTCAAGTTTTATTGGAGATTCGCTTTCTTTGTTCGTGCTAAAAGTGGGTTTGCTATTAATTAGTGTTTCTTGAATTTTATGCATCGAACTTTGTCGGAAAATTATCACGATGATAAGTATAAACAAAAGTATGAGCAAAATCATACCGGGTACGCCGATACTGCTTTCCAAAATACGCTCAATCTGACTTCCGTGTGCACCCCCCCAATTAATATGACTTTTGGGAAATAATTTTCCGAAAATAAAAGCGCTGCTAATAGAACCACAAATCAGTCCGAAAGCGGTAATAAGAAGTGCTTTTATGAAACTAAAATCGGAAACTTTCATCATTTTCAATCCTAAGTAAACAATAAAAAACGGAATAAGCATCGAAAATATTCCAAACCAGTTGTTTACGAGTGTTTCTGCTAAAAAGGCACCACCGGTACTTGTCCAGTTATCCACCTCCAATTGTTTATCTTGAGTTAGTTCCCAAAAAGACTTATTGAGAACTTTGCTTTGGTCGGCTGCACCGGTAAAAAAGAATGAGATGATTGCCAACAGCGTGAATATTCCCAAAAAGGCAACAAGAACTCCAAAAATGAAATGCACTCTTTCATTTTTAAGAAAGTTGACGATGCCTGTTTTCCGTTTTCTTGTGGTGGAGGCTGTTGTTTTTTTTCTTTTTCGTTTTATAGTTTTTGCCATATATGAAGTTTTCCATCAACTTGCAATCAGCTCGATGAAAAATAGAAATTAAATCGTTAAAATTATTACAAAAGTAATAAAAAGAAACTTAGATTTAAAGCTTTATGAGACTTATAAAATAAATAAAGACCCCTCTTTCCTGTCTTTATCAGAAAAGAAGTGAAAGTGAAATCGGCTTGTTTGGAATAGTCTATTTTTTCTTTTGACCGAGCAGATAGATTCCACCAATCAGTGACAAGACTGCTGCACCAATTTCGATATAAGCTATTTCTTTGCCTTTGTTGTCTTGTGCCGTGATTTCGACTCCGAGTATTTCTACCGACTTCGAACTTTTTTGTAAGTTCGTAATGCCGAGGTAACCAAGAATAACGGCTCCCACGATAAGAATGATTCCAATTACTTGTTTCATATATTTTTGCTTTTTGAAATTAGACTGAATTTATAACAGATTTTGCGGTTTATTTGTTTTGCAATCCCCTAAAAAGCGAAAAGCCCGCGAAATCACTTCGCAGACTTTTCTTGTTAACACAATCTTCATGAAACAAACTACACTATCGAGTTGATTGCAGATTCATAATCCGGCTCCTGTGCAATCTCAGGAACCAGCTCGTTATATACAACTTTCCCTTCAGAATTAACCACAACTATAGCTCGAGCCAATAATCCTTTAAGTGGGCTATCGGTTATGAGTACCCCGTAGTTGTCTGCGAAAGAATTATCGCGAAAAGTGGAAAGTGTAATCACGTTCTCCAATCCTTCAGCACCGCAAAAACGGCCTGCTGCAAACGGTAAGTCTGCCGAAATACAGAGAACGGCTGTATTGTTTAAAGATCCGGCTTCTTTGTTGAATCTGCGAACAGAAGCTGCACAAACACCAGTGTCAATGCTGGGGAAGATATTTAAAACTACATTTTTTCCTTTTAAATCGGAGAGTTTTAATTCCGAAAGATCCGATTTTACCAATGAAAAATCGGGAGCTTTCGATCCCATACCGGGTAAATCGCCACCAGTGCTTACCGGATTACCTTTAAATGTGACTTTTGCCATATCTTATTTTATTTCTTGGGCTTATTTATACCTGTTCTTAATATACTTGTAAAACTATAACAAGACGGTTGTTGAAAAGTTCAAGAAAAGCTGATTTTTAACTTTTTGTTTGGATTTGCAGATCAAGAGATTTCTATTTTACCTGTATATTCATGGGTGTTTTCTCTCTATTTCGGCAAAAACTTTCTCACTAACTAAATGTCTTGCCAGTATTCCAGTATCAATTTTAGCTTCGACTTTATCTACGCAACATTCAAATCTTCTACCGTGTAGAACGGGGATAATGCCTCTTTTTGGTGTGAATTCATCTTTTCCAAAAGATTCACAAAGCAAAGATAAACTAATTTTTTGAAATATAAGCAAATTAAAGAGATAATTTTAATTTGTGTGGCATAATGGGGCTTTGTAAAAGAACATCGCTGCAAAAAACACTTCCGATTTTGAAAGTTTTTTCTTTCTTTTGCCTCTAAATTTCCTGTATTTCTTTCTTTAAATACTCTGCTGTATAGCTTTTTTCATTCTTAATAATCTCTTCCGGTGTACCTGTAGCTAAAATATTTCCGCCATTTTTTCCGCCTTCCGGTCCCAGATCGATGATATAGTCAGCACATTTGATGATGTCGAGATTGTGTTCGATAACGATTACGGTGTTTCCTTTGTCCACTAATTTGTTGAGTACGCCCAGCAAAATGCGGATATCTTCGAAATGTAATCCGGTGGTGGGTTCGTCGAGAACGTACATTGTATTTCCCGTATCGGTTCGGGCGAGTTCGGTAGCCAGTTTCACGCGTTGACTTTCGCCGCCCGATAGCGTAGTGGACGATTGTCCCAGCTTTATATATCCGAGGCCTACTTCCTGCAACACCTTTATTTTGTGCAAAATGTTGGGTACATTTTCGAAGAAATCCACCGCTTCGTTAATCGACATGTTCAGCACGTCGGCAATGGATTTTCCTTTGAACCGCACTTCCAACGTTTCGCGGTTGTATCTTTTTCCGTGGCATTCTTCGCACGGAACCATTACATCGGGGAGGAAATTCATTTCCAGTGTTTTGTGTCCGTTTCCGCCACAGGTTTCGCAGCGTCCGCCTTTTACGTTAAATGAGAACCTTCCGGGTTTGTATCCGCGAATTTTGGCTTCGGGCATTCCCGAAAACAGCGTGCGAATATCGCTGAAAACGCCCGTGTAAGTCGCCGGATTGGAGCGCGGTGTCCGCCCAATGGGCGATTGGTCAACGCCCACAATTTTGTCCACGTTTTCAACCCCTTTTACCGATTTATACGGCATCGGGTCTTTGAGCGAACGGTAAAATTTCTGACTGAGAATGGGCTGCAGCGTTTCGTTGATAAGCGTGGATTTTCCGCTTCCGGATACGCCCGTAACACAAATAAATGTTCCTAACGGAAATTCAACGGTTACATTTTTTAGGTTGTTGCCCGTGGCTCCTTCAATAATCAGCATTTTATCGTTTCCTTTACGACGCGTTTCGGGAATTTTTATTTCGATTTTCCCATTTAAATAATTGGAAGTAAGTGTATTCTTTTTCAACATCTCATCGGGAGTGCCTTCAAAAACCACTTCGCCGCCTTTTTGTCCGGCAAACGGTCCCATATCCACTACGTAATCGGATGCGAGCATCATGTCTTTATCGTGTTCCACCACCACAACCGAGTTTCCGGAATCGCGCAGTTTTTTCAACGAATCTATCAGGCGATGATTATCTCGTTGATGCAACCCGATACTGGGCTCGTCCAAAATGTACAGCACGTTCACCAATTGCGAACCTATTTGCGTAGCAAGCCGGATACGCTGGCTTTCTCCACCCGAAAGTGATGCCGATGCGCGGGAGAGTGAGAGATATCCCAAACCTACGTCGATAAGAAAGCGCAGTCGGGAAAGAATTTCTTTTTTTATTTCTTCGGCAATCAGCCGCTGTTTTTCCGATACGTGGTCTTCGGCATTCACAATCCAATCGTGGAGTTGCTGAATATCCATTTGTGCCAGTTCGGCAATATTTTTGTCGTTTATTTTAAAGTGAAGAGCTTCTTTGTTAAGGCGCTGTCCATTGCATTCGGGACAAACCGAAGTAGATATGAATTGTCCGGCCCATTTTTGCGCCGTTGCCGATGCATCATCGTCCTGCTGCATATCTATATACTTGGCAATTCCTTCGTAACTGACCATATAATTGGAGTTGCCCAGCGATTCGTTCTTTATTTTCAGCCGCTCGTTGGTGCCGTAAATAATTTCATCGATGGCGTCTTGCGGAATATCTTTGATAGGTGTTTGCAACGTTACCCCGTATTTCTCGCAAATAGCGGCGATTTGCCAGAAAAATAGGTTGCTTTTTTCTTTTCCTAACGGCACGATACCGCCTTTGGCAATGCTAATGGACGAGTCGGGAATGATTTTTTCCGTATCGATGGAATCGACTGTGCCGATACCTTTACATTTGGGACAAGCGCCTAATGGCGAGTTGAACGAAAAGTTGTGTGGCGCCGGTTCGTTGTACGATAATCCGGTGGTGGGACACATTAGCTCGCGGCTGTAGTGGCGCACTTCATCGGAATCGACATCTTGAATGAGTATCAATCCCGAACCCTGTTTCATAGCCGTTCGTACGCTCGATTTTAGTTTATCTTCAAATTTGTTGGATACGATAAGTTTGTCCACCAGCACTTCGATGCTGTGGTTTTTGTACCGGTCCACTTTCATACCGGGCAAAATTTCGCGAATCTCGCCATCCACGCGTACGCTTAAAAATCCTTTTTTACGGATTTGTTCGAACAGCTCTTTGTAATGTCCTTTCCGGTTTCGGACAACGGGAGCAAGTATGTAGATTTTTTTGCCTATGTATCGGGTTAAAATCAGTTCCAGGATTTGCTCTTCGGTATATTTTACCATTTTTTCGCCTGTGATATGCGAAAAAGCTTCCCCGGCGCGGGCATAAAGCAAGCGAAAGAAATCGTATATTTCGGTGGTTGTTCCCACCGTAGAACGTGGATTTTTGTTGGTGGTTTTCTGTTCGATGGAGATAACAGGGCTCAGTCCGGTAATTTTATCTACATCGGGACGCTCCATCTTGCTTAAAAATCCGCGGGCGTATGCCGAAAATGTTTCGATATAACGCCGCTGCCCTTCGGCAAAAACGGTGTCGAAAGCGAGTGACGATTTTCCACTTCCACTCAGTCCGGTGATTACCGTGAGCGAATCGCGCGGAATGGTTACGTCTATATTTTTGAGGTTGTGTACGCGAGCGCCGTACACTTCAATATGTTCTGTTTCAGGAGTCATTTTTTATCGAGATAAATCTTGCAAAAATACGAAAAATCACGCTCTTTTCCAAGCTATTCATAAGTCCGGTCATAGAGTCACCCATGTTGAGTCGTGAACTTTTATTTTCTCCCCTTTTTTGTAAAACAGACTTTCTTTGGTAGGAATAAGTATTGTGTATGTTTTGCCCGATCGGTTGGTGAGTTTGGTATCGCGAAGCCACGAATTGAAATCTTTCAGTTGTGCATATGTAATTCCGTTATCTTTGGCAAATGAAACTAAGCTGGGGATAGATGAAGAAACATTTATTTCTTTGAATTCCATGGGTTTGAAAAACTGATCGGCGCGGAGAATAAATCCATACCGAGCAGGATTTTTAAAAATAGTTTTGATGGCCAGCATGCGAAAATAATAACGCGTGGTCTCTTCTACTAACCATAAATCGAGTGCATTATTGGTTTGCTGATTGCTGAGTTCGTTGGTTATTCGTCCTTGTCCGCCGTTGTAAGACAATGCTGCTGCACTCCATGAACCGTATTTTTGATATGCATCTTTAAGATAACGACAAGCGGCAACGGTAGATTTCTCAATATGATAACGCTCATCTACTTCGGATGAAACTTCAAGCCCGTAACTTGGCGCTGTGCCGGCCATAAACTGCCATAGTCCAACAGCGCGAGCCGGAGAAGTTGCTCTGTGGTCGAGACTGCTTTCGATAACGGCCAGATATTTTATATCGTCGGGGACACCTTGCTTTTTTAAAATCGGTTCGATTATAGGGAAAATGCGGTTTGCCCGTTTAAAAAGCAATAGGGTAGTAGAGTGGAAATAAGTAAAGCTGTTCAGTTCCCGATCCATCCGTTCTCGAAAATCGTATCTGTCGAACACAATTTTCTCGCCGGCAAATGTCATTTCATCGGGAATATCTACCGATGCCGTCATGGAGAGAACTTGGGGGCGTTGTTGTTCTACTTTTTCCGTATCGTTATTCGATAAACTTATTATTGTGATAACTCCCACCACTACAATTATTGAAAAAAGATATATAATATTTCGTTTCATTGCGGTCTGCTTTTTAGTTTTGTTTGTGTCTCGTCCTGAAATAGCGTTACATAAAAAAAATCACAATGAAAGAAAAAGA
>JAUNUM010000099.1:5427-8429 GCA_030538215.1 Bacteroidia bacterium | reverse complement strand
TGTCTTCCGTCTTCCCCTCTTTTCACGTATAAACTCCCCCATTAATCGAAATAACTTCGCCCGTGATGTATGCGGCTTCTTTAGAAACCAAAAAACCAACCAACGATGCCACTTCCTCTGGTGTACCAAAACGTCCGCAAGGAATTATTTTTTTTAATTCATTCTCGTCCAAATCTTGCGTCATATCCGATTTTATGAAACCGGGGGCAACTGCATTTACGGTAACTCCTTTTTTAGCCACTTCTTGGGCGAGTGCTTTAGTAGCGGCTATGACACCTGCTTTTGAAGCAGAATAATTTGTCTGCCCGGGCATTCCTTTTATGCCCGACAAAGATACAATATTAACAATACGCCCAAAACGCTTCACAAGCATATTTTTCACCAGCAAGTGAGTAACATTATAAAATCCGTTGAGACTGATGTCTATAACGTTATCCCATTCTTCCGGTTCCATCCAAAGCATCAGATTATCTTTGCGGATACCGGCGTTGTTAACCAGCGTTTCGATATAACTGTCCGGATGTTTTTCAGCCCAAACGTTAATTGCATTCGCAGTTTGCGCGCGATTTGCAACATCAAATTGAATGATTTCACCATCAGAACCGGCATTGCGGACAGCTTCCAGCGTACGTTCGGCTTCAATAGAATTGCTGTTATAATTAATCAATACGTGATAGCCCAACGATGCCAGACGGATACAGACTGCTCGCCCAATACCACGGCTACCACCCGTTACAAGCGCATATTTTATCATAAAGAGATTTTTTTGTTTTCAAATAGTCAACAACTCGACCAATGTCTTTGTATTTTGGTTTATCTTCTACAAATGTAGGAAAAAAACTTCTGATTTCACTATAAACTTGCTGACTTTTAGCAGATAGCTTTTCTGATACCTGTAAGCAATCAATAGCCTGAACGATAGCCATGTAGTGAATTGCCATGACCTGAAAACTATTTTCAATTACTGTTTTGGTAAGCAGTGCAGAGTTTGTGCCCATGCTTACAATATCTTGATTGTCATTATTATTAGGAATGCTGTGAACGTAGTTCGGAAAGGAAAGTGTTTGGCATTCCGCGGTGGTTGAAGTAGCGGTAAATTGCAAAGCCTGCATACCGTAGTCGAGCCCAAGGGTGCCAAGATTAACGAATGGTGGAAGTATTTCGTTTACTTTGTCGTGCATCAGGTAGTTGAGCTGCCGTTCCATCAGCATAGTCAGTTTGGTTACGGCTATTTTTAGTTTATCCATTTCGAAGGAAACATAATCTCCGTGAAAATTTCCACCATGATAAATATTTTCGGAAAATCTGTCCACTATTGGATTATCACTCACCGAGTTAAGCTCATCAATCAATACTTTTTCGGCATTTTTTACTTCATCCCACACCGGACCGAGTACCTGCGGAACGCAGCGAAGCGAATAAAAAGGCTGTATCTTGTGTTTGAAACGCTGCTCTTTGGTTCCGTTGTAAAGTTCGCTTTCTCTTTTGCGAAGCAACTTACTGTTTTTGAGGTATTCACGCATAAAAGAAGCCGTTTCCAACTGCCCGTTGTGTTGCTTAGTGCTGTTGAGTTCGGGCGCCATAAAATCGTCGTACGATTCGGCAATTTCATTCATTATTGCCGAAGCTACCAGCGCATGATACAATAGTTTTTTTACATAAATCAGGTTCACAAGCCCAATGCCTGTCATCATGGATGTGCCGTTGGTGAGCGCCAATCCTTCACGAATTTTCAGTTGAAACGGGCGAATTCCAATCTCTTTCAGTACATCAGCCGTGGATTGTAATTTGTCTTGATAATACACTTCACCTTCACCTATAAGCGTGAGTGCAATATGTGCTAATTGCACCAAATCTCCGCTTGCACCAACGCTTCCATGCGCCGGCACGTAGGGTGTGATGTCATGATTAATAAAATCGATTAAAATCTGAATTAATTCGGGATGAATACCGGAATAACCTTGTGCAAAAACATTTAAGCGAGCTATCATAGCTGCTTTCACGTAGATAGGCGCAATTGATTCGCCTGCACCGACAGAGTGGCTTCGGATGATGTTGTATTGAAGTCGGGTTACTTCTTCGTCTTTTATGCGGTATTGCGCCATTGGTCCAAAACCTGTATTTACACCATAAATTACCTTATCGGACGAGAATTTTTCTAAAAACTGGAAACTTTTTGTAACATTATCATTTATTTTTGATGAAACTTTCACTCTTGCTTCACCAAAAAGCAACAGCTCAATTTCATCTATCCCAACGCCACCTTCGGCTATCTCTATAGTATTCAAACACATAGTAAAATCCATTATTATTTGCAAAATTACACATTTTTTTTGTACTGTCAAATGGGTGCTATATTTATGGTAAATTTATTATTTTTGCTCCCGATAACTTAGAAACCGAATGCGTTTCCGTCATATATTTTTCACGCTGAATATTTTGAAAAAAAACAATCGTCATAAACACTACTTACTAAGCCTTGTTTTCTGCTTATTAACAACTGCTTTACCATTGCAAGCGCACGTGCCCGCTTTCGTACGTGGAATGGTGGTGGATAGCATTAGCGGTGAACCGGTTTCTTTTGCATCGGTACAGTATGAAAATACCAGTATAGGTACTGCCACAGATATTGACGGCCATTTTAGTCTTAAATATTTACCCGAGTATAAACGGATAAAGATTTCTTCTGTCGGATTTCAATCCAAAACGGAAATACTTGATAGTATTGGGGTTGGAAAAACACTCATTATCCGGCTCAATCCATCTACCATCGGGCTGAACGAAGTAGTAGTGAAATCTACTACCCGACGCTATTCTCGCAAGAATAATCCTGCCGTTGAATTAATAAAGCAGGTAATTGCTCATAAAGAGCAAAACCGAATGAAAAACACGTCCAAACTGCAATATGAACAGTATGACAAGCTGACATTATATTGGGATAACTTCCAGATGAATAATCAATTATTGAAAAATAATTTCGGATTTATTGAAAATCATTTGGA
>JAUNUM010000099.1:0-5417 GCA_030538215.1 Bacteroidia bacterium | reverse complement strand
TCACGGGTAAGCAGGTTTTAACGCTCTCAATGCGCGAAGTACTCACCGATGTTCGACAAACAGAGCCGTATGCCCAAATACAGAAAAACTTGCTTGCTAAACGCAGTGTAGGCGCTGAAGAAACATTTAACGACGGTTCAATGGATGTTTTTTTGGCACAGGTTTTTCGCGAAGTGGATATTTATGACGATGATATTGAAGTGTTGCTCAATAAGTTTGTAAGCCCCACATCAGCATCATTAGCAACGCTTTACTATAAATTTCATATACAAGACACCGTGATGGTGGATAATATACGTTGCGTGAATCTGGCTTTTTTTCCGTTTAATCCTGAGAGTTATAGCTTTAATGGAAATTTACATATTGCTATCGATAATAATTTCGCGATTAAGCGTGCCGACTTATCTATGCCTAAGAATCTAAATATCAATTTTCTGGAAAACTTTAGAGTGATACAACATTTCAACATGCAGGAAAACGGACAGTGGAAAAATGAAAAGGAAGATGTTTATGCCAATTTCTCAATGGGTGACCTTTTTACAAAAGTGTATGCCCACCAAGTGCGCTCATATCGACACGATTATAACTCTGATATTTCTTCGACACACCAACCATTGGATAAGCAAAATAGTGCATTTTGGGATGAACATCGGCACTTGGCGCTTAAAAATGCTGAAGTCAAATTACCCAAGCTAATGGATGAACTTCAAAATGTGCCAATGTACAGGAGGTTTGAAAAATTTCTGGAAATTATAATCACGGGATATATTAAAACATCTAACGAGCGAAAAACGAAAAGTAAGATTGATATCGGGCAAATGTATTCGCTTTACGGAAAAAATCCAATTGAAGGCGCTCGGCTTCGGTTGGGAATGACTACGACGGCACATCTGCATCCGCGCTTGTTTTTTTCGGGTTATAGCGCCTATGGATTTGCCGACCAAAAGTGGAAATATTCTGCCACGGCAAGTTACTCATTTATCGAAAAAGAAAATTATTTGCAGAAATTTCCCCGAAATGACATTTCTTTCACTTCCGAGTATGATTTATATTCATTGGGGATGCAGATGAACGACGGCAATAAAGACAACCTATTTGTGGCGATGGGTACCGCCGGAATTGCCAATCGGAGCTACCAAAACAGGCAAAAACTGACTTATACGGTTGACTGGGAGTCAGGAATTGGTGTTTCTGCCTGGTGGAAACACACAAAAGATACGCCTGCCGGTGCGTTGGAATATCGTTTGCAAAAAAATGCAAATGAAGTGGTGCCTATTTCGGGTTATTCGCTCTCGAAAGTGGGCTTGGAAGTTTCTTTTTCTCCGGGCATGAAGGAATACGGCGCTAACCGTGCCGGGCGCAACTCGAAAGTAAATTTCATCAACGACAATATTCGACTAAAGCTGATGCACGAATATGCTTATCGTGGTTTCTCGGGTGGCGACTACGCTTATCATCAGTCACAAGCAAGTGCTTCAAAGCGTTTTTGGTTATCATCGTTTGGGCATATTGATGCTCATCTCTCTGCCGGAAAAATATGGAACCAAGTGCCGTTTCCATTGCTTGCCAGTCCCGAGGTTAATCCATCGATTTTCATCGAAAAAAATCGATTCCACCTGATACAGCCTTTCGAGTTCGTGAGCGACGAATATCTGGCTTTGCACGTCGGTTATTTTCTCAAAGGTTGGATTCTGAACCGCATTCCACTGCTCAAAAAACTCCAATTACGCGAAGTGGCAACTTTTAGCGGTTACTACGGCAATCTGACCGATAAAAATAATCCGACAAAAACTTACGGGCTTTTTATTTTTCCTGAAGCTGCCCAATCGATGCAGAACTCGCTTTACATGGAAGGAAGCGTGGGTATTGAGAATATATTCAAAGTTTTTCGTGTAGATTATTTTCGCCGGTTTACCCATCTTGATTTGCCCGGCGCCCCAAAACAAGGTATAAAAATAGGCTTTCGGTTTGCGTTTTAATACTTACCGAAAGCCTATTCAAATATCCTGAGAAAACTCTATTTCAGTTTTTTCATTGCATCGAAAAGCGCACCTGCCCAGAAATTACGCAATCCAAAACCTTTTGCCTTTCCGGCTACTTCTTTCTGAAAAATAACTTTATTGGTACCTTGTTCAAAAACTATAAATGTGAAAGTACCGTAATTAGCAAGTTTGTTTAATAAACCACAAATAACAACAGCACCGTATTTGCTTTCGCCTTGCTTATCGAGTTTAGATACTACCTGATTAATTTCGGTATCTGTAATAGAATACTTGTTTTCTTCAATGAAAAGATTTCTAGTTGAGACTTTTCCCGCCTCTTTTCTCATCTGACTGTTGAAAAGCTCTGTATTCATAATACCGAAAGCTTTTCCGGCATTATATTTCTTGGGCTCAGATTCAAATAAATCATTTATTCTTGCGAATACGTCAATAAATTTTTCAGCCGACTCATCGGCACCATACACTTTGGCATACGAAAAATCAATACCATAGAAACTGATTGATTCAACGTCTTTTAAATTTTCTTTTTGAGCGCTCACATTTTGTGTAGTGCCCATACATAGCAATATTATTGCTGAAATTAATACTTTCTTCATAATGAGTATGTGTTTAAAATTTTTACAAATGTAATAAAATCTATTCTTAATATGATTGCACAAATGTTATAGAAAATGAAAAAGAGAAGTTTTTATTACATCACTCACTTTCCTATGCAAAACTTCGAAAAAATATTCCCTAAAATTTCATCCGTAGATATCTGTCCTGTAATTTCTCCCAGATAAAACATGCACTCGCGAATATCTTGCGATATAAAATCGCTGGAAATACCGATTTCCAGCCCTTCTTTCACCCGACGAATGGCTTCCAGCGCTTTTGTCAATGCTTCATAATGGCGAAGATTTGTAACAATCACATCACTTTCTCCTATTTGCGGGATATGTGCCGCTTTTACCAGTATTTGTTGCAATACATCTGTATTTTGCTGTTTTTTTGCCGATATAAATAAGCGTTCCGCTTCGAGATGGGGTAAAATATTTTGCTTTTCTGTGAGCTCTGTATTAGAAATCAGATCGTATTTATTGAATAGCAATACTACGTGTTTTTCATTTAGTTTGGGAATTATGGATTGGGCAAGCGATTCTATTTTCTCCGTAGGAGTCGTTAGATCAATCATCCACAATACAATACTTGCCTGTTCAATTTTCTGAAACGTACGTTCAATACCAAGTGACTCAATGGTATCTGTGGTGTGTCGAATACCTGCGGTATCGATAAATCGGAACGTAACTCCGCCGATGTTCACGGTATCTTCAATCACATCGCGCGTGGTGCCGTGGATTTCGGAAACAATGGCTTTTTCTTCGTTTAGCAGCAGATTGAGCAACGTTGATTTTCCCGCATTGGTTTCTCCGATAATTGCCACCGGAATACCGCTTTTGATGGCGTTTCCGAGTTGAAATGAGTTTGCTAATTTATCTATTTCCAGTTCTATTTCTCCGGTTAACTCGTAAAGTTTTTGTCGATTGGCAAACTCCACATCTTCTTCCGAAAAATCGAGTTCCAACTCTATCAACGAAACAAATTGCAACAACTTATCACGCAATTCTGTCAGTTTTTCAGCAAAACCACCACGCATTTGGTTCATCGCCACCCGATGCGATGCTTGTGATGCAGATGCAATTAAATCGGCTACTGCTTCGGCCTGACTCAAATCAAATTTTCCGTTTTTGAACGCACGGCGCGTAAACTCTCCGGCTTGCGCCAATCGTGCGCCTTGAGCTATTAATGCTTCTACAATTTTTTGTTGAATATATACCGAACCGTGGCACGAAATTTCAACACTTTCCTCGCCTGTGAATGAGCGTGGTGCATGGAAAACAGTTACAAGCACTTCGTCAATCATTTTATCATTAAAAACAATCTGACCGAAAAGCAGTGAGTTTGCTTTTGCATCTATCAGCTTTTTATCCGAAGGAGAAGAAAAAATCTTATCCGTTAATGAAATACTTCCCTCTCCAGACAATCGTATAACGGCAATGGCCCCCATACCGGGCGGAGTGGAAATAGCGGCAATGATATCGTGTTCCATTTTGCAATACTTTTCTTTTTGCTTTTTAGTTTCAATTCCAAAATGGTACGATTGAAAATATAGAAATGCAGTAAAAGTACGGAAACGCTTGCATTTCAATTCAACTATCGTACAATTGATTAAAACGTAAATCTTATGCTACAAAGATAGTGCATATATTATTTCAATTCCACTATTGGTGCAATTACTTCTGTAAGATTTATATCACAATGGTCGTACTGGCAATGTTTCAATTCCACTATGGTACGATTAAGACATCGATAAGTTTTACTAATTGATTGTTCATCTTAATTGTTTCAATTCCAAAATGGTACAATTAAGACTGATGACGGCAATAAAAATCCTGATGCAATGAATAGTTTCAATTCCAAAATGGTACAATTAAGACAAAATTCGTTGCAACAAAGCAGGTAAACCCGCCTGTGTTTCAATTCCAAAATGGTACAATTAAGACGATATGTATCAGACGGAAACAAATCCATCCCAAAACTGTTTCAATTCCAAAATGGTACAATTAAGACATAGAGGCAAAACGCACCGAAAGGCTGATTGACGTAGTTTCAATTCCAAAATAGTACAATTAAGACTTTGATTATCAGTTTATTTCCGCAGTGGGGACATAGTTTCAATTCCAAAATGGTACAATTAAGACTTCTTACCGGAAATGTGGTTGCGCTCAGAGTTGCCGTTTCAATTCCAAAATGGTACAATTAAGACTTAAATCATCAATACAATCTTCATCAAAAGGACTTTGTTTCAATTCCAAAATGGTACAATTAAGACATGATGATGTAACCTTTATCGGTGTGTTGCAGGAGTTTCAATTCCAAAATGGTACAATTAAGACTTCGAGAATTGACTCAGGCGTAATCTCATCTGCATATTTCAATTCCAAAATGGTACAATTAAGACTAAACTTATGAAATCGCCGAGGATATCTCCCTTTAAATTTCAATTCCAAAATGGTACAATTAAGACTTAATCAAATGTATCTGCTCATTGAATTTTACACCATATTTCAATTCCAAAATGGTACAATTAAGACTAGGTATATAAAATCTGGATGGTGGAAGTTATCTTTTGGAATTTCAATTCCAAAATGGTACAATTAAGACGCCGGGGGTGTTGGCGGCGGGGAGTTCAACGAGCGGATTTCAATTCCAAAATGGTACAATTAAGACCTCCAACCTCTTTAATTTGACGTTCAATTGAGTAATTTCAATTCCAAAATGGTACAATTAAGACTATATTAGCAAAATGGTTTATCATCTTCCTAACGTTATTTCAATTCCAAAATGGTACAATTAAGACTTGTTTTTTGCGTT
>JAUNUM010000098.1 GCA_030538215.1 Bacteroidia bacterium | reverse complement strand
CAAACTATAATTTATATACCGCTCTCTGAATCATGATTTCAATTCCAAAATGGTACAATTAAGACAATTTTTAAAATTGAAACCAGTAAAAGTTGCAAAATTTCAATTCCAAAATGGTACAATTAAGACCACAAGCCTTTCAGCGAGCCGTCTGTTTTCAGTTGTATTTCAATTCCAAAATGGTACAATTAAGACATAACGGCAAAAAATATTATTATGCTGATTACAGACATTTCAATTCCAAAATGGTACAATTAAGACTTCTAATAGAAAAACAGGCTCCTTCAGGTCTTTCCCTTATTTCAATTCCAAAATGGTACAATTAAGACTTTGCCTTGGTAAACTCGAAATCCTTTTCACAATATTTCAATTCCAAAATGGTACAATTAAGACAATTGCTACTTCTTTGCCTTGCGACCAGGCGTCAAATTTCAATTCCAAAATGGTACAATTAAGACCAAAAATGAAAACAGTTTTGCCAGGCATCGCGGAGATTTCAATTCCAAAATGGTACAATTAAGACCAATTTGCGATTTATGATTTTAAATTTTTGATTAATTTCAATTCCAAAATGGTACAATTAAGACCAAGCAGCAAATCCAATTCAGCACGCTCACGCCCGAATTTCAATTCCAAAATGGTACAATTAAGACAATAACACAACTACTTAACTGGTTTAGTGTATAACTATTTCAATTCCAAAATGGTACAATTAAGACAAAGTATGTACCCAAAGTATAATAACGGAGATTTAGATTTCAATTCCAAAATGGTACAATTAAGACTGTTTTTATATCAGCATGACCAGCCATTTTGCTAAATTTCAATTCCAAAATGGTACAATTAAGACAATCGAGAGATGTCATTCCCTACTCTACACCGGCATTTCAATTCCAAAATGGTACAATTAAGACAGCGAGCGTTTCCATCGTGATCTATCCATGTTTTTATTTCAATTCCAAAATGGTACAATTAAGACCCGTTGTAAACAGCAAAAATACGGCTCAATACCAACCGCTTAGCAACAGGAAACTTCGATAAAAAGAACTTAAAAGTTGTCGATGCCTAAAGATACAAAAAAACCTAGGCATCGACAATCAATCTATATCGTTATAATTCAGTAATTCAAAGACCGCTCTTCTTTTTACTAATCTTTTCTGTCTCAAAAAAAGAAGCTTCGACAACCGGGGAGAGTAATTTTTACCAAAAATTATCAATATTCCCCAAAGAACAATTCAATACCTAAAACTACTCCCTCCCAAAAACTCTCTTAACAGCGAAGTGGGCGGCAATTCTCTATCGGCTATGTAATTGAAATAACGTAAAAACTTCAACAAACGAAATGCTTCTGAATATTCTTTTGCTACTCGCGGAACTTGCTGCAATATGGGTTCTGCGTGACGACGAATAGCAGCCAGTTCGTAAATCATGGCAGAGTTGAACATCACATCGGCATTCTCCTGATACGGAAAGATCCACTTTTCTTCACCACGGCGAACGCTGTTCCAGCGCGAAATAGTATCTTGAGCGGAATATCCTCGATAACGGTTATCACGAACAATTCTTCTAAGTAAACGATTATCGGCAGGCGGAATCCAGTTGTGGTTATCCAACGAGATAGACGTGAGCGCCGAAACATAAATCATAAACTTCTTATCGCGAGCAATATGTTCTGTCAGCTTCGGGTTGAGTGCATGAATTCCTTCCACAATCAGTATACTTTTTTTATCCATTTTCAGATGACGATTCCGAAATTCTCTTTTTCCGGTAACAAAATTGTACGACGGCAATTCAATCTCTTCTTCGTTAAGCAAGTCAAGTACTTGTTTTTCAAACAACTCAAGATCGATAGCATAAAGCGATTCATAATCTTTTTCACCAAATTCATCGAGTGGAGTAAGGTCACGATCGATAAAATAATCGTCGAGAGAAATACCTACCGGCCTAAGCCTGTTCACGATAAGCTGCACTTCCAATCGTTTTCGGAAAGTGGTTTTACCGGACGATGAGGGCCCCGAAATCAACACAACCCGCAAGCCGTCATTATATCTTTCTGTAATTTTCTTGGCAATATCTGCAATTTCATTAGCCTGATAAGCTTCAGAGACCTGAATTATTTCAGAGATTTTATTCGTTCGAATAGCTTTATTTAAATCGCCTACATTATCTAATTTACTAACTTTCAAAAATTCAAGATGTTCCCTATAGACCTGCAGCAACTTCTGCTGCGGAATAACCGGTTCCAATTCAACCGGATGTTGTCTGTTGGGCACTACAAGCAAAAAACCACCGTTATAAGGAACAATGTCAAATAACCGGAGATAACCTGATGATGGTACCAAGCATCCGTAGTAATAATCGATGTAATTATCTAATTTAGAATAACGTGCATACAGCAAATCGTCGGATGTTTCGAGCAAAAGCGCTTTGTCTTCCATCCGGTTATCGCGGAAAAGTTTTACAACTTCGCCAATTTCTTCCTCAACCTGAACAAACGGAATATCGGCATCTATAATTTCCTGCATCCGTTTTTTTACAGTCAACAATTCTTTTTCTCCTACTTTCTCACCGTTTTCTATGTGGAAATAATATCCTCTTGATACGGCATGCTCAATATATACTTGAGCATTGGGCAGTGTATCGTCAACAGCTTTTGACAACACAAAACACAGCGAACGCACATACGTGCGCATGGCCGATGAATCACTAATATCCACATATTCCACCCTACGCGGACGATAAACCTGATAAGCCAGCGATTCCGTTTTGTTATTTACTTTTGCATTAGCAATGAGGTATGTTTTTTTCACTCCAAAAACTTCGATCAATTCTTCCAACGAAGAACCTACTCTAACATCTTTATATTCATTGGTGTTAAGGCAATGAATACGAACAGTATCCGTCATATTATATCCAATTAATTTTCACAATTATTTGCAATTAAGCCTATTTTAACTATATTTGCACGCTAATATACGCTATTTTTGGAAAATGGACTATAGTTTCTTCGATTTTTTAAAGCTCATAGGTTCGTTAGCACTCTTTCTATACGGTATGAAAATTATGAGCGAAGGTCTGCAAAAACTGGCAGGAAATAAGCTCAGAAACATTTTGTCGGCAATGACAAAAAACCGTGTTATGGGTGTTCTAACAGGAGTATTAATTACCGCACTTATCCAATCTTCATCGGCCACCACAGTTATGGTGGTGAGTTTTGTTAACGCAGGATTACTGAGCCTGCTCCAATCCATTGGTGTGATAATGGGTGCCAACATTGGAACAACAGTTACGGCATGGATGATCTCTCTATTTGGATTTGGGAAATTCTCTATCAGCGCTTTGTCTATTCCCTTGATGGGTATTGCACTTCCGCTGATTTTCTCATCGAAAAGCAGAAGAAAATCCACCGGTGAATTTATTTTCGGATTTGCCTTTCTTTTTATGGGACTCGATTTTCTGAAAGATGCAATGCCCGATCTACAAAACAATCCTGAAGTTTTATCGTTTGTACAAAACTTTTCCGATTTGGGTATCTGGTCGGTTCTTATTTTCTTACTGATAGGAAGCGTTTTAACCATTATTGTTCAATCATCGAGTGCTACTGTAGCCATCACACTCATTATGGCAACAAAGGGTTGGATAGATTTTCCTTCCGCAGCGGCAATGATTATGGGCGAAAATATCGGTACCACCATAACCGCAAATTTAGCCGCAATTCCTGCAAATATATCGGCAAAAAGAGCCGCTTTTGCCCATTTCATGTTCAATGTGCTGGGTGTTATCTGGATGTTGTTTGTATTCAAGTACTTTGTAAATATGGTGGAAAATCTGGTAACCAGCTTTGGACCTGCAAATCCGGCTGAAATGTCGTCGTTTATCGCATCGCTTTCTCCCGAAGAATACTCACAAATAACAACACTTTCAAAATCGGAACTTCCGCCACATCTGGTATCCAAGCAAGAAATATACCTTGGTTTTCAAGGTGCTACATCATACGGATTGTCGCTGTTTCACACGTTGTTCAACATTTGCAACGTATCTATAATGATCTGGTTTGTAAAGTTGTACGAAAAAATTTGTCTCAAGATTATCCGTCCGAAAGCCGGAGAAGATGAGGACGAAGAGTTTATACTCCAGTATATTTCCACGGGAATATTATCTACGGCTGAACTTTCTATTCTGCAAGCCGAAAAAGAGATGGAAGTTTATGCTAAACGTGCACGTAAAATGTTTGGCTTCGTCAAGAAAATGACCAATATGGATCATAACGACAAGAAATTCCTTAAGCTGTATAACAGGCTTGAAAAGTACGAAGACATTTGCGATCGGATGGAAGTTGAAATCGGATCGTATTTAAGCAAAGTTTCCGAAGGAAGACTCAGTGCTCAGAGTAAGGAACATATTCGTTCCATTCTTCGTGGTGTAACGGAAATAGAAAGTATTGCCGATTCGTGTTGCAATATCGGTCGTCATTTGAAACGAAAAATGGAAGCAAATGCCGTTTTTGAAGAAAATATTCTTACTAATATCAACTCGATGTATAATTTATTGGATAAAGCGTACGAGAATATGCAGTTGATGCTGAAAAATCAAAAAGTTTCGGAAAAAGAGCTGCATGAAAGTCAAGAATTGGAAAGTATGATCAATGATAAACGAAACACATTGAAACGAAAAAATGTGGAAAACCTTAATAATAACCAATACTCTTACCAAAACGGTGTTTTTTATATGGATATTACATCGGAGTGTGAACGGATGGGCGATTACATTATTAACGTGATTGAATCGATAAAAGTGAAACCGGATTGACCCTGACAATGCTGCCGGAATTCAGTTTTTTTTCATATCTTCGTAGTTAAATAAACGAACGTAACAATGAAGGATAACGACTGGAAAAAACGCTTGAATATTGTTTACTCAACCAACCCCGATTATCACTATCAGGGCGATGAAACGGAAGAAGAAACCACACTTCCGAAGGAAAAACAAATGCTGCGCATCAGCCTCGATAAACGAAACCGAAAAGGCAAAGCCGTTACATTAATTACTGGATTTACAGGAACGGACGACGATCTGGAAACATTGGGGAAACTATTGAAGACCAAATGCGGTGTGGGCGGTTCGGCAAAAGACGGAGAAATTATCGTGCAAGGCGATCACCGACAAAAAGTATTGGAAATACTGCAAAAAGAAGGATATGCAAAATCGCGCGTCATCTGATTCCGAAAATCTCTTGCTGATAAAGGCTTCCGCCGGTTCGGGAAAAACACACCGATTGACCGGCGAATACCTGCGCCTGCTTTTTTCTGCCGAAAATCAATACAAACACATTCTTGCCGTAACATTTACAAACAAGGCTACGGATGAGATGAAGTCGCGCATTGTGAAAGAGTTGCACACACTTTCAACAGGCGAAGAATCCGACTATCTCAAAAAGTTGATTGAAGAATTTCACATCTCGGAAAACCAGATAAGAGAACGCGCAAAAAGTATTCTCGAGAGTATTCTGCACGATTATTCCGCCTTTTCCATCAGCACCATCGACCGCTTTTTTCAGCAAACCATGCGCGCATTCACACGCGAAATGGGACTATCCGGTGGATATAGGTTGGAGCTTGACGAAAGTTTCACGCTGGCACAAATAATCGATTTAATGATCTTCGAACTCGATAAACCGCAAAACAAAGAATTGGCGGGCTGGATTCTAGATTACATGAAACACCAGATTGAGGACGGAAAAAGCTGGAACATAAAAGAAAACATCGGCAAATTAGCCAAACAACTCTTCAACGAAAAATACAAACTCCTTTCCAAAAACGATAAATCGAAGATTGAGGACAAGAAACAGCTCAACGAATATCGGCAAATATTGGTAAAAATTATTCGTTCTTGGGAAAACGAAATGAGATCCATCGGTGTGCGGGCATTGAACCTGATGGAGCGATTTGGGCTGAATTACAGCGATTTTAAACACGGAAAAAACTCAGGATTTCTCACTTTTGTAAAAATTGCCAACACCGATTTCACAGAGCCTTCCGCTCGCTTTTTCAGCCGTGCCGATAATTTAGAAGATTGGGCAACAGCCAAAAGCGAGAAAAAAACGGAAATAGAATCTGTTTATCACGAAGGATTGAATGATTGTGTGAAACAAGTTATCAATTTATTTGAAAATAACCTGTTTTACAACACGGCCAAGAGCATCCTGCAAAATCATCATACACTGGGCATTCTCAACGATATCCGAAATCGCCTGCAACTGTATCAACAGGAAAACAACACGCTTTTTCTTTCCGATACTACCGAATTGCTCAACAAAATTATTTCCGATAGCGAATCGCCCTTTGTGTATGAAAAAACAGGTACACGCATAAACAACTATATGATCGACGAGTTTCAGGACACCTCGTCGATGCAATGGCAAAATTTTCGCCCACTGTTATCCGAAAGTTTGGCCAATGCAAAATTCAACCTCATTGTGGGCGATGTGAAACAGAGTATTTATCGCTGGCGGAACTCCGATTGGGGATTACTTGAAACGCAGATTCCCAAAGATTTCGGAAGCAACAATATCCACAACGAAGTGCTTGACACAAACTGGCGAAGCGACTCCAATATCGTAAGTTTTAATAATTCTGTTTTCGCGGTTGCAGCTGAACTTTTACAAAACGATTTTAATATCTCGGCAAAATCAGAAGAAAATCCAGATCAAAGAATAACCGATGCATACCAACATGTGTTTCAACTTATTCCAAGTAAAAACAAACCCGATGAAGGACATGTAAAAATATCTTTTCTTGACGCATCGGACAAAGAAAACAATTGGAAATCGCAAGCATTGCAACAACTTCCCGGTGAGATTGAACACTTGCAAGACCAGGGATTTGCACTAAAAGATATCGCTGTTTTAGTACGAAAAAACGACGAAGCCATAGAAGTTGCCGAAACACTGCTGAAGTACAAAGAAGAGAATCCGCACTCGAAATACAGGTACGACATCATTTCCAACGAAGCTCTTGTTATCGGCAACGCGCAAAGCGTGAAAGCGGCTGTAGCATTACTGCGTCATTTTCAGAATCCAAAAGACGATACCCGTAGAATGCTTGCCGTGTACGAATATTATCGGTTTCATCGTGGGGTATTGCCCGACCTCGCCATTAGCAGTTATTTCGACAACGAAATAAAAGATTTTCCCGAAGAAATAAAAACAGAACTCAACCGGATTTCTTCATTGCCTTTTTATGAAATGGTTGAAGCGTTCTTCGCGATGAGCGCAAACGCGCTAAACGAAAAAGAAAATGCCTACGTTCAGGCTTTTCTGGATATTGTATTAAAATTCAGTACTGAATCATCGTCAAACACCAACGATTTTCTGGATTGGTGGGACGAAAAAGGAGCTAAAAAAACGCTCTTCTCACCCGACGATCAGGATGCCATTCGATTAATAACCATTCATAAATCCAAAGGATTGGGATTTGGCGCGATTATTCTTCCGTTTCTGAACTGGGATATAGACCACTCACCCGTGAGAGGACCCATTTTGTGGTGTAAACCAACCGTGGAACCGTTTAATGCGATGGGTATTTTGCCGATACAATACAAAAATTCACTCGAAAACACCATTTTCAAAGAAGATTACCTGAACGAAAAACTCTATACCTACATCGATAATCTCAACCTGCTTTACGTGGCTTTTACACGTGCGAAAAACCGTATAATTGCTTTTGCTCCAAAGCCCGTAAAAGAATCGGTGAGCAACGTGTCTTCTTTGTTGTGGCAAACGTTACAATCCACACAAACAAACGAAGAACAGCTTTTACTCAACAATTACCTGACTGAAGACGAGCGCAGCGCTGTTTTTGAGTTGGGAAATCCCACTCCACCCGACCGTAAAACGGAAAAAGCATTACCTTTGAAACTGGATTCGGGAAAATGGCATTCCATCCCGTTCAATGACCGGTTAAAGTTGCGGTTAAATTCCATCGGGTTCTTCTCCGACGATGGAAGTCGTGACTACGGAACGCTTATGCATGAAATAATCAGCAGCGTACAAACCCTCAACGATTTAGATAACGCTATTGAAGCCAAATACATTTCGGGAGAGATCGATGCCGGTAAAAAAGATGAAATAACAACATTTCTTACCGATGTCTTAACCAACGACAAGGTTTCTGACTGGTATTTGGATAAATATCACGTTATCAACGAAACGCAAGTGCTACACCCATCCTTCGGCTTTAGCCGACCCGACAGGGTGATGATCGGCGATAACGAAGTGATTGTAGTGGATTACAAGTTTGGCGAAGCGGAAGGCGAGAAATACAACCGTCAGGTTCGGCATTATGTCAGAATAATAAAGGAAATGGGATACAACAATGTGAAAGGATTTGTGTTTTACGTGAAAAGCAGGAAAGTTCGGGAGGTTTGAGGTTTAATGTTTGAAGTTTGAAGTTTGAGGTGTCTAAAAATCTAT
>JAUNUM010000097.1 GCA_030538215.1 Bacteroidia bacterium | reverse complement strand
AAGTGAAAAATATAAAAAAAGGGGAGGATAGCTGTTGAAGGGTGCAATTTGTATCATCTTGCAAATGAAATATTTGTTTACCCGTGCAAGATAGAATCTTTTTTTTAATTGACAAAATTATTGTGAAGAAAAGTGGTATGGGGTCTGGGGTCTGGGGTATGTGGTGTGGGGGATGGGGCACAAAAGCTTGTCCGACCTCTGACGGATGTGTCCGACTTTTGACGGATGGCTAATTTGCACCAGGCAGGTACAACATTCGGTAACTCCGTGGGTGCAGCGATTTGTAATCGCTGTAAAATTGGGGCGGTTGAAAACCGCCACACCCGAAGACCGCCAGGTAAAGACGAAGGCGCAGCCATCTCCTGCATCCATCCATCATCCATCATTTTTTCCGCTTCTCAAAAACAAAAGACTTAGATGTGTGTTATTATTGGAAAGTTTAAAAATTGATTTTAAGCAGTTTTGTGTCAGGTTATAAATAAGAATCTACTTTTATCAAGCTGTTAATTGTCTTTTTTACGCTAACCAGAATTTTGTTATGGGAGAAGGTAGTGTAATCATAAAACAACTTAGAAATCCGGCCTACGGGCTTGTTCCATTGCTTGTGTTTATAATTCTTATAGGATTTATAGATGCAGGAAGGGCAATAGGCATTGGGTTGGGATTGTCATTGGTTGGTGTTTTCATAGTTAGAAAACATAGCCGAATGTTGTATGATATTTCTGCCATTACGTTTTCTGTCGCTCTTTTGATGCTCCTGTTTTACAGTTCGCTCGATACATTCGGGAAATTTGTGATTGTGGAAATAATCTTTGTTGTGGCATTGATTATCTCTCGCTTAGTCCGCACAAAAATGATTGTATCTCTGACCAAGAACGTCAATCCAAACGTCAGAAATTACCTGTCGGAATCGTTTCGGGTGGCTTTTCAAATACAATATGCGTTGTTTTTTCATTTGTTACTTATACTGGCGTACTTTAATATTTCCACCATTAAAAGCCCTTGGATAAGTACATGGCAAATCATAATCGGTGCACAAGTTATTGTTATCGCAGTAATTATTTTGGAAGTTATCAGATTTCTGTATTTAGATAAAAAGTTGAATAAAGAAGAGTGGCTTCCGGTAGTGACGGAATCGGGCGAGGTTACCGGAAAAGTAGCAAAATCTGTTACGAAAGAAATGAAAAATAAATTTATGCATCCGGTGGTGCGTGTGGCACTGATAAGCAATGGTAAAATTTATCTGAAAAAGCGTGATGCATCAAGGTTGCTCAACCCGGGAATGCTCGATTATCCGTTCGAAAAATACATGCAGTACAAACACGATATTGACGAAGCCGTTCACAACACCGTTCGAAAAGAAATTGGCATAGAAGAGATTCCGTTGCGTTTTTTACTTAAGTATATTTTTGAGAACAACAATACCAAACGATTAGTGTTTTTATACGTTTCCGTAATTGATGATGAAGAAAAATTCAATAAATTACGACTGCGAGAGGGCAAGTTGTGGACAGAAAAACAAATTGAGGATAACAGAAACTCCAATATTTTCTCTGAATGTTTTGAGTTGGAATTTGAATACCTGAAAAATACCGTCCTTCTCAATTATAAATTAAAACCTATTGAAGCATCCTGAAATCCTGCCTTAATCAAAGTTAAAATGCCTGTTTCACATCACTAAAATCTATTTTTTTAGTAATATTGCACGTTTAACCGAAATTGTCGGGAAATCAGATGAAAGTAGCAAAGAAAATTGTACGAATATTTGTCATCATTATCGTTTGTATAATACTATTGAATATTATACTCTACCTTACTTTCAGTATTCCGTCTGTTCAAAAATTTGCTGCCGATTTTGCTCTCGATAAATTAAAACCGAAACTCAACACCGAAATGTCTATCGACAAGATTCGGATTAAACTTTTTAATACTGTAGAAATTGGTGGTTTATATGTTGAAGACCAGGAAAAAGACACGTTGTTGTATGCCGATAAATTGGCAGCACGCGTCAACATTTGGAATTTGTTGGATAATCATTTATCCATAGAGTCTGTTCGTTTAGATAATTTTACGGCAAAAGTTTACAGGGAAACTCCCGATTCGACATTCAATTTTCAATTTATTATCGATGCTTTTGCACCTGCCGATACGATTAAAAAGAAACCCACGAGAGATCCCCTAAAGATATCCATCAACGATATTAAGCTTTCCAACGGAACAATGAGTTACGATATCTTCTCGAGTCAGGAAACTCCGGGAAAGTTCAATCCCAATCATTTTTTTGTAAAAAATTTCAATCTCAATGCCGATCTCTCCTCACTTGACATCAAGCACCTTGTTGCAGATATTAATACGTTGAGTTTCGATGAACAAAAAGCCGGCGTAAAAGTGGATAATCTGCAAGGAATGGTTCGCTCAGGCGGTTCAAAATTATGGAGTAATAAAGTCTCTCTCACACTCAACAACTCGCATCTCAATGTAAGCAAAGCCGTTTACGATCTCGATAGCAAAGAATTCAGCCTAACGGCTAAAAGCGATATGATTGAGCCAAAAGATGCTGCCATTTTTTACGATGGGCTATCGCATCTAAACAAGCCATTTTCATTTGATGCCGACTTGGAAGGGACAATTCCCAAAGCCGAAATTAAAAAACTTTCAGCCCGTTATGGCAATGAAACTGCATTTGTGATAAGCGGTTTAATTACCGATTTTTCTAAAATAGACAATGCCGATATTAATCTTGCCATTACCGGATTTAAAACATCGGAGAAAGATTTGCACGACTTTATTCGTATCGGTGCACGCAATTTTCAATCGATTCCGCAAATAGAAGCATTGAAAAATATTGATTTAACGTTAAAAGCCAAAGGTAAACTCCGTAATTTCAACGTTACAACTCGCATAAACACTGCCCCCGGCACCCTTACGTTTAACGGAACAGGCAGCGCCGACGGCAAATTCAAAAACATGAAGTTTGCCGGCCGGCTTATAACCGAAAATTTGCAAATTGCCAAAGTTATTGGTGAAGAAATTGGCGTGGATGATCTTTCGCTCAATACGCTTGCCGAAGTGAACATTAAAAAAGGTGAGCTACCCACGGTTTCTGCCGATGGCAATATTGGCTCGGTGTTTTACAAAGGTTATCAGTATCGGGATTTGGCTATAAACGGCTTGTACGATGGAAATAACAGTAGTGTTGCCGGCAGGGTGTTTACCGATACCGAGGAAAATAAACTCAATTTGCATGCCGATATCGGTTTCGGAAATCAAATGAAGTTTGATGTTCGGGGAACGATTGATAAACTTTTTCTCTCACCGATTATCACGGTCAAGAAATGGAAAAATCCATATTTAACCGCCCGTATTAATGGAAAATTTCAAGGAAAAACTATCGATGATTTGGTGGGAAATGTGGTAATTGACAGTACATCGCTCTACGATGCTAACTTTATTTACAATCCCGGACCTATTTATCTGCAAGCTCTTTCGGCGGATTCGGTGGGCGAAAAGAAAATACAATTGCTATCTTCTATTATTGAGGGAGAAGTGTCCGGTAATTACAGCTTTGCAACTATCGGCGCCGAATTGATGAACGCACTACACTCACATTTGCCTACTTTAATTAAAGAACCTAAGAAAAAAGCATCGGAGGTAGGAACCAATCTGTTTAAATTTAACTTTTTGCTGAAGAATACCGAAGATATTTCTTATGCATTGTCGCTTCCGTTCATTAACGTTGAGCCTGCCACTATTTCTGGATTGATGGATATGGTAAATACAAAATCCATTCTGCTGAGCGGTTATATTCCGCGTTTGATGTTTGGGCAGAGCGATATTCGCGAGAGCAAAATAGATGTGAATTTGGGCGCATTATCCGGTGCCGGAGTAAGTGCCAATACTTATCTTGTTCAGGAAAAAGGACATATAAACGCAAGGCTCAACACCTTTGCAAAGAACGATTCGGTAAATAATGTGTTGTTTTTTAATATGAATAACGATGTTGCGAAAGCCGATGGAAGCCTGAATGTTTCCATGGGTTTTCTGCGTGATATTGAAGACAATTTGGTGTCGAATATTTCCATCAATCCCACCAATACACTGTTTAACGGAAAAATAATCAGTATTGCCCCATCAACCATTATTTACGAAAAAGAGAAGATTACTGTAAACGACTTTAAAATACGAGAAAACGAAATGCTCTTGTTGGGTGTTGATGGTGTCGCATCGAAGAAAAGAGAAGATGCTATTCGGGCATTTTTCAACAATACCGAAATAGAAACTATTCTGGCTGCATTTAATATTTCTACTTTTAAAGGTTCTCTCAACGGGGGTGTTACTGTTAATCAGGCATTGGCCAATCCGCTTATTCAGACCGATAATTTTAGAATCGAAAATATTCGTACGCAGACAGACACCATTGGAACGCTCGCTATTGAAGGCGATTGGGATGTAATTAAAAAAGGACTTTCTTTGGATGCCAGTATAAAAAACAACGGAATTAATTATTTAAATATCAATGGATTTGTGCCTACCGGTAGCGAGAATCCGATGAATGTGGATATTAAGGTAAACGAATTGCCTTTGGCGTGGGTGCAACCTTTTGCCGTTTCTACTTTTAGTCAACTTTCAGGAACAATAAATTCTAATATAAACTTATCGGGTAAAACCAACGCTCCCATAACTGAAGGTTGGCTCGGCATTAATGAAGGGATAATGACGGTTGCATTCACAAATGTAACGTACAAAATTTCAGATACAATCAATATTTCCCCAAGAAATATCGGTCTTAATAATTTGGTTATCAAAGATAATAATAATCATGAAGCCCGATTGAACCTCTCGCTGAGTCACGATAATTTTGATGGAATGTCGTATAATGCCAGCATATATATGGATGATTTTCTTTTGCTGAATAATGAGCGACGAACCGATGAAATTGCTTATGGGACACTTAAATTAAGTGGAAATGTTAAAATAGACGGTTCTTCATCAGGTATATATGGAAGTGCAAACTTAAGAAACGAAAGCCGTTCGAATATTCGAATTGAATTGCCACAAACAGCTCAAGCTGCAAATTATAGCGGAATAATTTATATAAATACGCCGCAGGATACAGATTCGCTCTCATTTCTTAGAAAAAGAGATAACAATACAGATACGCGAATAAATACGCGTGTGAGCTCGGCAATTCCTATAAATATACAGGCTGTTTTGAATTTAAATCCGTTATTTGAAGCGGGTGTAGTAATTAACCCTACAACGGGCGATGCACTTGAGATAAATGGAACCGGGCAAATCAGGGCTAATTACGATTCAAAAGCCGTTCCTGCTATCCGTTTGTATGGCGATTACATTGCCGAAGAAGGTAAGTTTCATTACAGTTTTCAAAGTCTTAAAACTATTGAGTTTAATATTCGTGAAGGTAGCACGGTAACGCTTGTGGGCGATCCGATGAGCACACAATTTAATATTGCTGCTTATAATCAAGTGAATGCCGATTTGGCTACGCTTAGTGAGGGTTTTACCACACAACTTCCTAACACCCGAACAGCAGTTAACGCCCTGCTTGAAATACAGGGAAGCCTAGAGCAAATGAACCTGAAATATGGAATAGAACTTCCCGATGCTTCCAATGATGTGCGACAACGACTAAATAGTTTAATCAGTACCGATGAACAAAAGAACCGCCAGTTTGCCAGCCTTATACTCACGGGAAGCTTTTTTCCTGCCGAAGGCGCTTTTGGTGTAACTTTGGGAGATAATATAGCCGCCACGCTTGCAGCCGGACAGATTACCAAAGGACTTGATGCGCTTCTTGCCGGAGCTTTAAACGATAATTGGACAATAAGTACTAATTTGCAAAGTCAAGATGGGAGTTTTGAAAATGTTCGAATGGGAGTAGATCTTTCCACCCGTTTACTTGATGATCGACTTCGTGTAACAACTAATCTCAGTTATGGAGATAATTCAACATTAGCAAGTCAGCAGGCGTTTATGGGAGAGTTTGAGATGGAGTATGATATTAATAATTGGTTGATGATTCGCGTTTATAATCGGGCGAATCAACGATTTTCGAAACGAGCAGCCACAACACAAGGAGCCGGAGTTGTGGTAACACGAGATGCTCGAACATTTAGAGATTTGTTTAGATTTAGTTTTAGAAAAAAAGAAAAATAGATGTAGAGACGGTGCGTGCCGTCTTTCAATGCAACAGTCTGAAAATATGAAATACTTCTCCTACATACTACTCATTTTATTAATGATTTCATGCGATATTACGAAAAAGGTGCCGCGTGGAAGTTATCTGTTGGACAAAGTTAAAATAAACACGGATACTAAAGGAGTTAGTGAATCGGCGTTGAAGCCTTATTTGCGGCAAAAACCAAACTCTTCGATGTTTATCTTAGGGAAAATAAAGTTGCATGCTTACAATATTCCCAAAAATGATTCCACTTGGCTCAATCGTCAATTTCTAAAGTTCGGGGAACCTCCGGTATTGTATAGCGATCGCCTCACAGGGCTTTCCATAGAGCAGATTAGACTTCAACTTGGCAATAAGGGCTATTTAAATGCCGAAGTAGATACTGTTATAGAAAAGAAAGACAAGAAAGCCGCCGTAACTTATAAAGTTACCGGCCACGAACCTTATCGGATCAGGACTTTCAAGGACTCCATTTATTCTGTCGATAGCACAATCTATAAAATTCTTGATGAGAAAAAACGACTTAATATTATAAGAGAAGGAGATATTTTCGATTTGGAGGTGTTGGAAGATGGACGAGTAAAAATAACCAATGAGTTGAGAAACAGCGGTTATTATAATTTCTCGAAAGAAAACTTCTATTACTTGGCAGATACTACTGTTGGAACACATCAGGTAGATGTAACGCTGGGGTTAAATAATCCTACGGATACAGCTTTGCATAAAAGTTATAAATTTGGCGAAGTTGTTGTAAATAATGGAGTTAGTACTACAGTTTTACAAGATAGCTCCAAGCATCATCTATTGGATACTGTACAATATAGAAATATAAAAATTGTGCAAGAGCGGAATAAATTTATGTTGCCACAGGCTATTTTTTATAATACATTCATCCGTCCCAACAGAATTTATTCCGATCAATTGGTTGAGAGAACCTATTCATCTTTAAATCGTTTGGGAGCGGTAAGTCAGACGGCAATAAATTTAACACCGGTTGTAGTAAACGATTCTAACTATATTAATGCCAATATTTCCATTTCTCCGGGGAATATGCATTTTATGCAGTTTGGTATTGACGGAACTAACTCAGCCGGCGATTTAGGTATTGCTGCAGATGCTACTTACGAACATAAAAATATACTAAAAGGTGGAGAAACTTTTCGTATAAAACTCAATGGTGCTTACGAGTTTATAGCGGCATCGGATAGTGCCAATCTTATAGATAAAAGCTATTACGAATATGGGGCAGAGGCGTTTTTATCTATACCTCAGCTGTTGTTGCCTTGGGTAATGAAGCAGTTGAAAGATCAACCTTCGGCTTCTACCGAATTTTCTATCGGAGCCAACTTTCAAAACCGAAGCGAATATTTGCGTCAGTTTTTCAATCTTTCATCACGTTTTCAATGGGCGCATCGTAACTGGCAGGTAAGCAATGTTGTGGAGCCTTTGAGCATTACATACGTGAGAATGCCTTGGATGAGCGATAAATTTAGAAATGCCTACATGAACGATAGTATTAATCCCATTTTAAAGGCCAGTTACGAAGAGCAAATGATTGTTCGATCGGCGTACAATATAACCTATTCAAACGTTTCTTCCGGTCAATTGCCGCCTCGATTTCCATTTCGAATCCGTGCCGGAATAGAAGTTGCCGGTCATCTTCCCAGACTGGTAGCAGCAATGGGAGGAACAAAGAAGAATGCATCGGGCAGAGAGATGCTTTTTGGAATACCTTATGCAGAATATGTAAAAACCGATTTCGATTTTGCCCCTCTCTATCGATGGGATGAAAATAACATTCTTGCCGGACATATTGCCATTGGCGTAGCTTATCCTTATGGAAACTCTGTTGTTTTGCCTTTCGAAAAACGATATTATGGCGGCGGTGCAAATAGCGTAAGAGGCTGGAGCACACGCACGCTGGGTCCCGGTACTTATAATAACGATAGCTTAGGATACGACTTTGCCAATAAAACCGGTGATATCAAATTTGATATGAGTGTAGAGTTTCGAAGAAAATTAACAAAACCCTTTGAATTGGCCGCTTTTGTTGATGCCGGAAACGTGTGGACGATAAAAAAATACAAATCGCAGCCCGGTGGATATTTTGAATGGAACAACTTCTATAAAGAACTCGCTCTTGCATACGGATTGGGACTTCGGGTTGATTTGAACTTCCTTTTGTTGCGTGTCGATTTAGGAATGAAAGCACATAATCCGGCTCTACCCAAAGGTCAACGATGGACTATTTTTAAACCCGAATTTCAGCGCGATTTTGCTTTCCATTTTGCTATTGGATATCCGTTCTGAGCAGCCCCCAATCATTTACCCACCACCGCGCCATGCGGTTCCAACTGCGCACGGCGCATAGAACAAATTCACCTCCCCTCAATCCCCTCCAAAATTCGGCGAA
>JAUNUM010000005.1 GCA_030538215.1 Bacteroidia bacterium | reverse complement strand
TTCTTTTTCTTTCATTGTGATTTTTTTTATGTAACGCTATTTCAGGACGAGACATGTTCAACTAAAAAAAGCCGAACCAAAAAAGATTCGGCTTTTTTTATTCCGCCCATCCCGGATGTCTTTTTATCCTGCCATTCTCCACCGCATCATACTTTATATACTGCTCGCGTGTGAGAATTTTCTGCAATTCCGCATCGCGATTCTGTTTTAGCTTTTCAACCCGTTTTTTCGTGTTGCACAGGCAGCAGTTTTCAGCCTTTTGCACATCGATCAAAAACTTGAATTCCACTTCACTAAGTTGTTTTGCCTGAGTATCATCAAAGCCAATGAGTTTTTGCATCTCAGTAACTTTTTCTTCTGCACTTCTTTTTAATATATCGGTAATAATTCCCGTTTTTTGAGCAGAAGCAATCGTTACAAATGCTATAAAAGCGGTTACAAGTAATCCTAATTTTTTCATGACGTTTATTCTTTTGGTGTTAATAGTCTGACTATATCGAAAAGCGTTTGTTTAACCTACTCCATACTTTTCAGGAATTTCATCCATTAAAGCAAATAACTCTTCCACCGTATTGGCTCTCAACATAGCGATGCGCGTAGGTTTAAAATCGGGAATACCTTTGAAAATAGGTGTTCCCGCCAAATGGCGACGGATATGAAGAATACCGCGCCGCTCATCCAATCTTTGTACACTTTGCAGAACTTGTTGTTTTAAAACATCGAGATACCAAAGAAAAGATTGCTTTGGTGCTTCCTCTCCGGTTTCGAGATAATGTTTTACATCGCTAAAAATCCACGGTTGACCGTAACTTGCCCTTCCAATCATTACGGCATCCACGCGGGTTTCTTCAAAACGACGTTTGCAATCCTGTGGCGTAATTAAATCGCCATTCCCAATAATAGGAATATACATCCGGGGATTATTTTTCACCTCGCCGATAAGTGTCCAGTCGGCTTCGCCAGTGTATTTTTGCGACCGTGTTCGTCCGTGGATGGTAAGTGCTGCAATACCGCAATCTTGCAACTGTTCTGCAAGCGGAACGATGATTTTAGAATTCTCATCCCAGCCCAATCGGGTTTTTACGGTAACGGGCAAGTTTACAGCTTTTACCACCTTCTCGGTAATCTCGAGCATTAGATCGGGAGTTTTCATCATTCCCGATCCGGCACCTCTGCCAGCAACTTTTTTGGCAGGACACCCAAAATTAATATCGATGGCATCGGGATTAGCTTCTTCGCAGATACGGGCAGCCTCCACCATTGAATCGGGATCGTTTCCGTAAATTTGTATCGCTACAGGACGTTCTTCTTCACAAATGGTGAGCTTTTCTTTCGTCTTTTTCACATGGCGAATAAGAGCATCACTCGATACAAATTCGGTATAAACCATATCTGCCCCAAACTGCTTGCAGAGCAATCGGAAACCAATATCGGTAACGTCTTCCATTGGTGCAAGAAAAACGGGATAGTTGGATGTAAATTCTATATTGCCTATTTTCATAATTGGGTGTTCACGCTAAGGACGTAAAGCTTTTACTTAGCGAGCATAGCGTTTATCTATTTTCTTAGCGTTCTTTGCGAGAAAAAAATTCTGTCCACTCGTTTTCATTAAAACCGACCAATACAAAATCATCGGCAACCACAATCGGACGTTTCACAACCATTCCGTTCGATGCCAAAATCTTCAATAATTCTTCACGCGAAGCAGTTTTCACAACCTCTTTCAAATTATTTTCCTTGTAAACTTGTCCCGATGTATTGAAAAACTTCTGAATCGGGATACCGCTTCGGTCAATCCATTCGGAAAGCTCGGCTTGCGTTGGATTTTCTTCCACAATATGTCGGGAAGTAACTTCCACATTGTTATCTTTTAGCCATTTGGCTGCTTTACGGCAAGTACCGCATTTGGGATATTGGATAAATAGGGGTTTCATATATATAATGTATATTTCACGCAAAGAGCGCAAAGATTTCTATCGCTAAGAACGCAGAGGAGTTATAAATTGTTTACAATGCGGTGAATCCCGTCTTTTAGAAGTTTTGTATTGAAATTTACTAACAGCGCTAATTTTTTATCACCCATCTTCAAATAGATAAGTGTCTGTGCAAAATGAACGGGTGCCAAGTTTTCGATAGCTTTAATCTCTATAACCACTTTGTTTTCAACTAAAATATCCATTCTGAAACCGGCCTCAAAACATATTCCTTTGTAGTTCATTGGAACAGGAACCTGAGTTTCAACTTTCCACCCTTTCAATGCAATTTCATAAGCTAAACACTGTTCATATACAGATTCTAACAGACCGGGCCCAAGTGTTTTATGAATTTCAAACGCACAATTCAATACGTCTGTAGCTATTCTATTTTCAATTAAATCCTGATACATAATAATTTCTCCCTTAGCGTACTTTGCGTTATCGCTCTGCGCTCTTTGCGTGAAATATTTTTTTACAATTTTATCTGCACATTATTCATCCTCAATGGTGCAACGCTTGAAATGGGTTGTGCATCGCGAACCGACAAAGAGTGAATTTCTTTCTTCGCATCCAATTTTATCGGAGAAAGTTTTTGCGAATAAACAGTCCATTGTTCTAACGGAGTGATTTTGTACGAAAACTCTTTTTCAAATCCGTTGTAATACACAATAACCAACTGATTATTCCCTTTTTTCAACGGCAGGAATATAATTTCGTTATCCGACTTCACTCTGTCGCGCGAAAAATGAGCCGTAATATATTTGCCATTTAGCAAGACATAGAGTGCGTTGCCACTCATAATTTCAACTGCTACTTGCTGCTCTTGCGCCGATTCTATTTCTTGCAGAAAAGCAATGCCGGATTTAGATACAATTTTTTCGGTTACAACTTCTCCGTATTGAAAATCGTTTACTTTTTGCCAATTTTTATTTGTCGAAATTAAAGCGTCTCCTTCCAAATCTACCAAATGTCCGAAAACCATACTGCTCCGTTTTCGATGCAAATCACCCCATTTTACCGAGTTTTTGGGTAACCTTACAGTTTTTTGATTTGATGAATTGAGGATGACCTTTTGAGTGTTTTCGTCTGTCATTATTTCTATCTGACGTCCTTTTTCATTATCCGAAAAGATAATTTCGGGTGTAACTTGTCGCTTATTTGAACGGAATGCCCAATCGTAACCGGTCAAACTTTTGTAGCCGGCGTAATAATTGAGACTTGAATGTCCGAAAACAGGCGTTGCGTTGTGAGTAGTAAAAAATCCGTTTGAGATTACGGATGTCGGTAAAACATCAAATCCGTTTGCAAAAGAAATTTTCAATACAGGAACAGATTCAATTGATACAGAATCTGATAGGTCTATTTCCAATAAATTTGTGTTTTGCTTAAACGGAACCGCTTTTCCTGTAGAGAGTAAGCGCACACCGCTTACTTTGCCGTTGAAGCCAGATAATTGTATTTTCAATGAAGCCGGAATCCTTTCAACAAAGGCAAACAGATTATTGCCTTTTGTTGTTACATCGCCCCAAGCGAAAGATTTTGGAAGTGGATTAGCTTTCGTTCCATAAATAGCTTCGGCATTGGCTTTTATCCATTTGCCCATTTCAAGCAACACATCTCGCTCAAACTCTACCACCGAGCCATCGCCACGCGGTCCGATATTCAGCAAATAGTTTCCGCCTCGGCTGATTACTTTTATCAAACTCGCTATTTTTTCGTTAACTTTCATTTGTACTTCACCACGTTCTTGCCACGAACGATAACTCCAGGTTTCGTCGAACATAGAAGCGGCGGTTTGCCACGGAACGTTCATTTTATAATTGGGATACACGTTGTCGGGCATCACGGCAAAATCCACATAATCGTTACCCAAACGTCCACTAATCATACATTGCGGTTGCAAGCGATTGACCAAATCATACAAACCTTTGCTCTGCTTGGGCGTGAGAGAACCCATGTCGAACCAAATTTCGGAAATGGAGCCATAGTTTTTCATTATTTCTTCCACCTGCTTCAAATTGAAAGCATAATGTTCGGAAGTTAACGGGTCGGCATTGTGGCTCGAAATGGGATATGCTTGAGGAAAATTCCAATCGATTAACGAATAATAGACTGCAAAATCAATTCCACCACGCGCACAAGCACCAGCCAACTCTTTCATCAAATCCCTGCCGTAAGGCGTGGCATCCACGATATTAAAATCGGTATATTGCGAGTGATACATGCAAAAACCGTCGTGATGCTTAGACGTGAAAACAATGGATTTCATTCCGGTTGCTTTCGCCAACGCCACAACTTCATCGGCATTCCACTTCGTGGGATTAAATTGTTGCGCGGTATTGGCATACCAATCGCTGAAAATTCCGGCAAACGCCTGAATTTGTTCGCTGTATCCCAGTTTCACGGGATTCCCGTTATATACGCCACCATAAACAGAATACAACCCAAAATGGATAAACATCGAAAACTTTTGGTCGAGCCACTGCTGAGAGGGTTTTTGTTGAGCTTGTACCAATCCGGCAAGAAGCAAAAAGAATAGAATGATTTTTTGTCTCATATTGCTTTTTTATTTGTGAACAAAAATAAGGAAATAATGAAGAATGGACAAGTAATAAACACTCAATATAATTGAAGTGTTTTGATTTGAACTTGAAAGTTAAAAAACCAATAATGTAGTGGTAGTATCAAAATAGATGGATATATTTGTGAAAAATATACTGACTATGACTGTATTAGTTTTAAAACAATCCATAGATGACGACAAATTAAAGACTCTTCTCGATCTCTTAAAATCGTGGGGTGTAGATGTGGAAGTGCGTAATCAGGAATACAAAAAAACGGAGGACTTGTCACAACAACAAACATTTCCTTTTTCTATTGGGCTTTGGAATGGTTACAAGATTGATGACAAATCTCTTCGAAATAGTGCTTGGAACAGAGACGTATGATCTTGATTGATACAAATATTATTATTGAAGTTTATCGCTCAAATGATGAAATTATTGATGCGGTAAATGAAATTGGTCAAGAATATATTGCTGTTTCAGATATTACGTGTTCTGAATTATTTTTTGGTGCACGCAACAAAAGGGAACATCAAGCTATCGATAAAGATTTATCTAACCTTACGGTTATTCCCATTGATATGAATATTTCAAAATTGTCGGTAGAATTGATAAAGAAATACGCCTTATCTCATAAACTAACCATTCCTGACGCCCTAATTGCCGCCACATCCATTGTTTACAAAATCCCTCTTTATACGCTTAACGTTAAAGATTTTGTTTACATTCAAGATATAAAATTATACTCGGATGCGTAATGTGGTTTGAAGTCAATAGAGTGAATTACACAAATCATTTATACCTCACCCATTTTATCATCTCTTTTATCGACGGCTTTTTTCCATACATCAAGATTCCTACACGATAAATTTTCGCCGCAAAAACAGATATCAACATAAATGTTCCGTAAAGCAATACAACGGATAGCAGCTTTTCCCACAACGGAATGCCGAACGGAATGCGCACCATCATCACAATGGGCGATGAAAACGGAATGAGCGACGCCCAAAACGCCAACGGCCCGTCGGGGTTGCTTACGCTGTAAAATCCGGCGAAAAAAGCGAACATAATCAGTATGGTTACGGGCATCATAAATTGCGATGTATCCTCTTCGCTGTCCACCGCCGAGGCGAACATCGCGAAAATGGACGCGTATAAAATATATCCGCCAACGAAAAACAGCAGAAAATAGACCAAAATCTCAAACCAATTTACACTCATAACAGAGCTTAAAGCGGCTTCGATATTGAAATTGCCCATTTCGGCAGGAGCGGACATTCCGGTTGCCTGCGACGGAGCGGCGATAAATGCCGACAAACCGGCGAATAAAACTCCGATAAGAATTCCCCAAATTGCAAGCTGTGTAATTCCTACCAACCCGATTCCGATAATTTTGCCAATAAGCAACTTAACCGGTTTTACCGACGAAACCATTACTTCTACAATACGACTCTTTTTTTCTTCCAAAACGGCTTGCATAACCATGTTTCCGTACATGAGAATGAACATATAAATGAGAAATGTGAATACCATGCCGATGATAGTGGCAATTTCGGTGGACGATTCCGAAACGGTGCCGTCTTCGCCCCACTTCATTGTTTTTATGGAGACGTTTGAACTGCTTTCCACAATGGAGCGCACTTGCGCAATGGCTTCGGCATTGACGTTGTTGGAGTGCGAAAGCGCGTCTAATTTTTGCTGCATTACTTTCTCATTCAATGTTTTTTCGATTATGGCGCGTAAGTCTTGCGGCGATTGTTTTTCGGACAGTAACGAAATGGCATCAGGATTTTCGCTTAAATCGTCTGTAATTTGCAAAATAGCGTACAAATCTTTTCCCAGGCGCGATTGCGACTCCGTTTCTTCCGATTTTCCCACAATTTGAAATTTGTACGTTTCGGTAGATTGCAGCAGCGGCGCGTAAATTCCCGTATTGTCGATTACAGCGATGTTTTTCTCTCCGCCGTCGTTGAGAGTGGAGAGCCACAGCGGAACAAACGACAGCGACACCATCAGTAACGGCATTAGCAACGTCATGATGATAAACGATTTTTTGCGGACGCGGGTTAAATATTCTCGTTGTATGATTAGTTGTAGTGTGCTCATAATTGGATGTTTTGATTGTAGTATTTACAATTTCGGATTTACGATTTACGATTTTTTAGAGGCCTGTCATATGAAGTTGCTTTGCACAACTCGAAACTCGTACCCCGTAACTCGTAACATTATTTTGTTACCGTCCTGATAAAAATATCATTCATCGTCGGCAATTCTTCGTCGTACGAAACCACATCGAAGTGGTCGAAAATAAGTTTGGCAAGTTCGTTGTTCTCAATTTCGGTTTGTTTTTTGATGCGAACATCCATGTACTCGTGATACGGTTCTTTCGATAACACACTGAAAGCGGGATGCTCAAACGTGAAATCGTCGGCACGAAGGCGAAAACGGAAAATATCGGGACGATGCTCCTTGCGAATATCGAAAACCTTCCCTTGGAGCACCACCTGCGATTTGTTAATCAGCGCGATATTATCGCACAACGCTTCTACCGATTCCATGTTGTGCGTGGAAAGGATGATGGTTTTCCCCTCATCTTTGAGGCGAAGCATTTCGTTTTTCACGATTTCGGCGTTTACGGGGTCGAAGCCGCTGAACGGCTCATCGAAAATCAACAGATCGGGATTGTGAATAACGGTGGAGATGAATTGTACTTTTTGCTGCATTCCTTTCGATAGTTCTTCCACTTTTCGGTTATACCAACTCATGATATCGAAGCGCTGAAACCACATCATCAGTTGTTGGTGCGCGTCTTTTTTCGATAATCCGCGCAGTTGCGCCAGATACATGGCTTGTTCGCCCACTTTCATTTTTTTGTACAGTCCGCGCTCTTCGGGCAAATAGCCGATGTTGTACACATCTTCGTTTTTTGACGGACGACCATCGATGAAAACTTCGCCGCTATCGGGCGCCGTAATACGCGTAATGATGCGGATAAGCGTGGTTTTTCCCGCGCCGTTTGGTCCCAGCAGTCCGAAAACTGTTCCTTTAGGAACTTGAATGCTTACGTTGTTGAGCGCCAGATGTTGCGCGTATTGTTTAATTACGTTTGTGGTTTGTAAATAATCCATTAAATTTTTATATTATGCATCAGACCGACTTGAAGCGGTCAGGTGCGAAACCGCAGCGTCTGACCGATTACCGGTCTGACGCGTTTTTAATCTAAATATAATCCTCATCGCTCTTATCTTGAAACAATTGGTACGTCAAATCATATATTTGGTTAGCGTCTAATTCAAAAATATCTAACCCTAATTGCTTATCAATAAGCGTACCTTTTCTTCTTCCAATATAATCAGGAAATGAAGAGAATTCCCAATTTTCTATAAGGCATTATATGTTGTCTTACCTTTTTCAGGAAGAAAACATAGTTATCCCTGCTTGCAAAAGCAATTTCGTTACTTCGATTATATATGTGATAAGTGCAGTTTTCTTCGAAATACATAATATGCATTACACGCATCAGACCGACTTGAAGCGGTCAGATGCTTTTAATATTTTAATATAATTCTCTCGCCCAGCTCCTTTGCCAATGCTTTTTTCAAATCTTGCAACCGCATAAATTGGATCATCAGTTCCGATTCCTCTTCCGAGTTAGCACTTTCCAGTTTCTTATTCAACTCCTTGATCATTTGCATAATATGCGCATTTTTAAGTTCGGTTGTGGCACGTATAACCAGTTTATCAAGGAAATTTCGTTCACGAAGGCGCGAACTTTTTTCATCTTCACTTTCTCCGATTGACTTCGCATGGATCTTGCTCAACTGATACTTGTCACTAACAAGATCGGTTGCCAATTTGCTGATTTTAGGATCGTGATGCGTAAGGAAGTAACGATCGCAAACAAACGACTCATCACTCAATTTCTCGCATGCTTCCTCAAAAATAGCCCGATATAAGCTGTTGGAAAAAAACACTTCATCGGAAAAAATAAATTTATCTCTCAAAAGATCAAACTTAATAACTTCAATTACGGATGGTCCCTCTTCGATAGCTACCTCAACTTCAACCTCTTCACTTTCTTTTATCTGTTTCTCTTTTTCATACCTCACAAAAACAGGTAATGTTCCGTATCGGATAATGTATCGGATTAGTTCGCGTTCCGCTTTCTCGTAAGGATTTCTTGCAGTTAAAAGTTTTTTATTTGTTACAGTTATTGTATCATCGGAATGAGATTGTGTTTCGACAATCGCTTCCCTTGCTTCTTCTTTTTCGCGTTGTTCTTTTTTCTTCTCGTAATTTTTAATCCGAATTTTGTTTACGGCAGCAATAATGACATCTTCGCGCGAGTTGAGCAACGTTGCCGTATCCTGAATATAAACAGAGCGCTTGATGTTGTCGGGAATAAGCGAGATACTTTGAACAATATTTGAAATAAGCTCTGCCCTTTTAATGGGATCATCTCCGGCCTCACCCAATAACAAATTGGTTTTAAAACGAATAAAATCCTGTTCGTGTTCATCGATAAACCGGTTAAATTGTTCAGCATTTTGTTTTCGGGCAAATGAATCGGGATCTTCGCCTTCAGGCAACAAGACCACTCTCACGTTCATGCCGTCTTCCAACAGTAAATCAATACCTCGCAAAGCGGCTTTAATTCCCGCGGCATCACCGTCGTACAAAACCGTTATGTTTTCGGAAAACCGATGAATCATCCGTATTTGTCCGTATGTAAGCGCCGTTCCCGATGATGCCACCACGTTTTCCACTCCCGCTTGATGCATCGACAATACATCCGTATAGCCTTCGACCAAAAAACATTTATCGGCTTTAACAATGGCATTTTTGGAAAAAAATATTCCGTAAAGCTCCTTGCTTTTTGAATAAATTTCGCTTTCGGGCGAATTGACGTATTTAGCCATGTTGTCGGCTTTTTTGAGAATACGCCCGCCAAAAGCCACCACCTTGCCCGAAAGTGTGTGCACGGGAAAAATTACACGTCCACGAAATCGATCCATCAACGGGCGACTATCGTCGTCGCCGAAAGAAAGTCCCGTTTTAAGCAAAAACTCACGTTTATAACCGGCTTTCTGCGCTTCTGTCGAAAATGCGTCGCGCTGTTCAAGACTATAGCCAAGTTGAAATTTCTTGATAATATCGTCCCGAAATCCACGCTCTTTGAAATAACTTAATCCAATGGCTTTGCCTTCGGGGTTTTGATGCAAGGTTTTAACAAAATAATCACGGGCAAATTCGTTAAGGATAAACATACTGTCGCGATCGCTCTGCGCCTGCTTCTCTTCCGAGGTGAGTTCTTTTTCTACTACCTCAATGTTGTATTTTTTTGCTAAAAATTTCAGCGCTTCGTGATACGCCAATTGTTCGTGCTTCATTATAAAGTGCACGGACGAGCCACCCTCGCCGCACGAAAAACATTTGCAAATATTTTTAGCCGGAGAAACATAAAACGACGGTGTACGATCATCGTGAAACGGGCAAAGCCCCACGAAGTTGACACCTCGACGACGAAGTGTAACAAAATCGGATACCACATCAACAATTTGAGCGGCATCCTGTATCCTTTCTATAGTTTGCTGATCTATCATTTATTTTGGAGTACGAATTTAATGATTTCTATGATGAAAATAGACTATTTAAGAAATAAAATTGTAATTTTGTGGGAAATACATATAGTTATTATGGATTTGCAGACCCGAAAATTAAATATTATCGAATACGTTATCGGCTTAGATGACGAAAAGGTTTTTTCAAAGATTGAAGCAATCATTTTCAAAAATAAAAAAAGCAGTAGGGAAACTATCTCCATTCACTCAACAAGAAATAACTAATCGTACACAATAATCAAAAAAGAGATACATAATAACCTAATCAAAAAAAATAAAATTATGGAAACTATTAATTGGTCGGATTTAGCGTTCGGCTACATGAAAACAGACTTCAACGTCCGCACTTATTTCAAGGACGGAAAATGGAGTGAACCACAAGTTGACGACTCTGAGTTTTTAAACATTCACATGGCTGCCACATGCCTGCATTACGGCCAGGAAGCGTTTGAAGGATTGAAAGCCTTTAAAGGAAAAGATGGAAAGATCCGTATTTTTCGTATGCGCGAAAATGCGTTGCGACTGCAAGCATCGTGCCGCGGAATTATGATGCAGGAACTTCCTGTTGAGCTTTTCGAAGAAATGGTACTGCTTGCCGTGAAGAAAAACGAACGGTTTGTTCCGCCTTATGAAAGCGGTGCATCGTTGTACATTCGCCCGCTTTTGATCGGAACAAGTGCACAGGTAGGCGTGAAACCGGCCACGGAATACACTTTCCTTATTTTCGTGACTCCGGTTGGCCCATATTTCAAAGAAGGCTTCAAACCCACTCCGATGGTAATTTTACGCGAATACGACCGCGCCGCACCACTCGGAACCGGAACTTTTAAAGTGGGCGGTAACTACGCTGCAAGCCTTACGGCAGGCGATAAAGCTCACAAGTTGGGGTACTCTGCTGTTCTTTATCTCGACGCCAGAGAGAAAAAATATTTGGATGAATGTGGGCCCGCAAACTTTTTTGCTATTAAAGACAACACATATATCACACCCGCTTCTGAATCGATTTTGCCATCGATAACCAATAAAAGTTTGATCCAGTTGGCAGAAGATATGGGGATGAAGGTTGAACGTCGCCGTGTTCCGGAAGAAGAACTAGCTACGTTTGAAGAAGCCGGGGCTTGCGGAACAGCAGCTGTAATCAGCCCGATTTTACGAATCGACGACCTGGCAGAAAACAAGACCTATGAATTCTGCAAGGACGGAAAAGCCGGCCCAATCTCGGAAAAACTATACAAAAAACTTCGTGGTATTCAGTATGGCGACGAACCCGATCTACACGGTTGGGTGACCATAGTGGAATAGAAATAGTTCAAATTAACTAAGTCCGATTTTTATGTCAATCGGACTTTTTTTGTTATCTCTAAATCCAATGAAAAATTTAAAGAAAATACTTTTCTTTCTTTTTTCTCTCTTTTTCTTCGTTTCGTGCAGTGTTTTAACACGTTACATAAAATATGGAGATGAGGATATTGACGACTATCAAATTTTCCCTAAATACGAGTTTAAAGAAAATTCTCAAAAATTCACCTTCAAGACAAGCAATTCTAAGCAATTAGATTCCTTGGAATCACTATTAGAAAAAACTTCAACCAGAGCTTTTGTAGTTATAAAAAACGACTCGATTTTATTTGAGAAATATTTTAGAAATTACAAAAGAGATGATATTTCCACCGTGTTTTCAGTTTCAAAATCGATAACTTCATTGCTGATTGGAATTGCTTTAGATGAAGGATATATTAAAAGTACTGATGAACCTGTTACAAATTATATAAAAGAGCTTGAAAGTGCAAATCCTGCTTTTACTAAACTAACAATCAAACATTTATTGGATATGAGATCGGGGATAAAGTTTGATGAAAATAGTCGTAAGATATTCAGTCCTGTCGCTTCTTTGTATTATGGTAAAGATCAACTCAATGTAATTAAAAAGTTGTCATTTGAAGCCAATCCGGGAACAAAGCACAAATACCAAAGTGTTTCTACCGCAATTTTGGGTATCGTGCTTGAGAGAGCCGTTGGGAAAAATCTCGCTCAATATTTTGAAGAAAAAGTTTGGATTCCTTTAGGGATGGAAAATAACGGTAGTTGGAGTTTAGATACAAAACATGGTTCTGCTAAAGCATTTAGCGGGTTAAATTTAAGTGCTATTGATTTGGCAAAAATTGGGAAAGTTTATGTCAATAATGGTAAGTTTGAGAGCAAGCAAATAGTTTCAGCATCGTGGATAACTGAATCATTAACGCCAAACATATCTAATAACGGATATCAAAACCAGTGGTATAGCGACTTTGGAGCAGTTAGAGATGAAATGCAAAACAGATATTTTAAAGACAGTACAACATTAATTAATATTTGGAAAGACAAGTATCAAAAAGTTTATCCACTTTTTTCTCTTTCCAAAATTTCACCAAAAGGTTATCGTAAGTGGTATATTGAGAAATACTTATGGCCGGACGAGAACGAGTACAGATGGATGATGGACGTATATACCGGACAATTTTATGCATTAGGAATCTTTAAACAACTGCTTTATTTAGACCCTGAGAAGAAAATAATTATAGTTCGACTTGGCGACAATAACGATTATGAATACGAATTATTAATGCATAAAATTGCCCGAAGTCTCTAAACTTAAACAACAATAGATTGTTATTCATTAGTTAGAGGCTGTTTTGTTACAGTCTCTTGCTATTTGTATCCATTTATTCGGAACTAAACCCAATTAATTTTCAAACAATCAATTTAATGACAAAAAATATTACCATTTTCATTCTATCTTTTGCCGTTTTTCTTACAGCTTGCAATACAGGTAAAAAAAGCGAAATAACGGCAGAAAATCTAGCCATCGGAGTAATGTCGTCGATGGATTATCTACCTTTGGCTATTGCCCAAAGTAACGGATATTTTTCCGAAAATGGCGTAGAAGTTACCATTCAAAAATTCTATTCTCCCAACGAACGCGATGCTGCACTCCAAAGCAATAACCTCGACGGAACCATCCTCGATTACACCGGCGGAGCCATCCAAAATTCCGGCGGAATCCCCTTGCGGTTTGCTTCGCAATGCGATGCCACTTTTGAACTTATCGTGGGAAAGAAAAGCGGGATAAACACAATTTCCGATTTGAAAGATAAGAAAATCGCTGTGTCACGCAACACGGTTATCGATTTCTGTACGGACTTAGCTGTGGAAAAAGCCGGACTGTCGCTACAGGATGTTGAAAAACCCGAAATAAACAAAATACCGCTCCGATTGGAAATGCTTCGCAACGCGAAAATAGACGCTTCCATGCTTCCCGACCCATTTGCCACTATAGCGAAAAACGAAGGAAATAAAAGTGTTATCAGCATGGTTGAACTCGACGTTCGTGTAACGGGAATTGCTTTTTTACAAAAAACAATCGACGAAAAACCGGAAGCCTTGAAAAAGTTCTACCGGGCATACAACAAGGCAATCGAGGACCTGAAAACAAAGCCCATAGAAAATTTTCAAACCATTTTGACAGAAGAAGTAGGATTTCCTCTTAACTTGGTTTCAGAAATAAAATTACCAAATTATTTTCCGGCACAACTTCCACAAGAAGCAGATTTGCTCTTGGTTGAAAAGTGGTTGAAAGAACGCAGCCTGGTAAAACCCGATTTCGATATAAAAACAATAATCGTTTCCGATCTTATTCCATAGCTATCCATGAATTCCGCTGACAACACACTTTCTTTAAAAAACCTAACGGTACATATCGGTAAAACGCTGGTACTGAAAGATATTTCTTTCGATTTAAAAGTGGGAGAAATTATTGCTGTTGTCGGCCCGTCGGGTTGTGGAAAGTCAACGCTGTTGAACGTGTTGAGCGGAGTTATTAAGCATTACGATGGAAGCATCTTTTTTCAAAATACATCGCTGCAACAATCCGATATCCGATGCGGATATGTTCCGCAAAATTTAGGATTGCTCCCCTGGAAAAAAGTGGAAGAGAATATTTTTCTGCCGCAAAAAATTAACAAAAAAAATGCCATTGACCGACACGATGTAGAAAAAATTATCTCAGAATTGGATATTTCGGATTTAATGCACCGATATCCGTCGCAACTGAGTGGCGGACAAAAGCAACGCGTGGCGTTAGCCCGGGTTTTTGCAGCACATCCCGATTTGTTGCTGATGGACGAACCTTTTTCTGCACTCGACACACTTACCGCCGAAACATCGCGCAACCTTTTTATCGATTTGTGGAAAAAACATCGTCCAACCACTATTCTCACCACACACAACTTGTCCGAAGCCCTTACGCTTGGCAAATACATACTTTTGCTGCGCAAGCTTCCTGCCACCGTGTATCATTGGATAGAGAATCCGTTGTTTGACAGCAACACCCAACATTCGGAAGAAGATTTTTATCGTTTCGTGCGGCAATTGAGCGATTTACTCCGCAACGATACTTCAACAAACAAAAACCCGGCATAAATGTATGGATAAAGGAAAACGTAAATTTCGCCTGCCCAAATCGCTTCGGTTGCTGCTTATCGGGGTGTTGACGTTCAATCTCATTTGGTGGTTGTTCGCGGTGATCTTTCAAAACAAAGCGCTGCCCAATCCTATTGATGTTTATGCCATTTTTCCGAAAACACTTTCCGAAGGAATGTTTGCTCATGCCGTAGCAAGCTTGCGGCGTATTATTATCGGAACGGCGATCGCTTTATTTTTCGGATTGATGGGCGGGCTTTTAACCGGATTGAGCAAGCGTGCAAACAGATTATTAAATCCACTTTTATATTTATCGTATCCCGTTCCTAAGCTGGCATTGCTGCCTGTAGTAATGATAATTTTCGGAATTGGTGAGAATACAAAGATTGTGATGATTGTATTAATTATCGTGTTTCAATTGATGATTTCCATCCGCGATTCCATCCGCAACATCAATAAGGAGAATTTTTATGTACTTTCGTCGTTGGGAGCCACTCGTTGGCAGCATATTTGCCACGTGGTACTACCTGGAATTTTACCCGATATGTTGTCAGCACTTCGTGTTACAGTTGGAATTGCTACATCGGTACTTTTTGTTACCGAAACATTCGGCACGGACAAAGGATTGGGATTTTTTATCGTAGATGCGTGGATGAGAATAGATTACCTCACCATGTACGTGGGAATTGTGATGCTTTCCATTATCGGGTTTTCGCTCTTTCTGCTAATTGACGTTGCAGATGCTATATTCTGCCGTTGGAGCAAACTCAGAAGCGGACATTAATAGCTAAAAGATTATTTTTCATCCCACTCGCTATACGGATGTATGGACAAAAACGAGTTATAATATCGCACGTTTCCGGTAACTTCAGAGCCCAGCCAATCGGGTTTTTCGTAAGATTCATCTTCGCTCTCAAGTTCAACTTCTGCAATTACCAAACCTTCATTTTCTCCATCAAAATCATCCACTTCAAAAACATGATTTCCCACGTTAATCAAGTATCTCGTTTTTGAGATAACAGCATCCTCACAAAGCAGCAACATCTCCTCAGCATCCGATACCGGAATTTCATACTCCCACTCGTTTCGTTTAATTGTGTTTTCTTCCAAGGCGTTTTTGATGGTTACAAACGCTTTTTCGCCCTTAATCCTCACACGAACCACACTAATGCCCGATAAAGCAAGATAGCCCTGTTTTATATGAAATTTTTTGAAGGAATGCGATTTGTAATCACCTTTTACTAAGAATTTTCTCTCGATTTCGTAGCCCATAGCCTGTTTGTTTTTGTGTATAACAATTGAAAAGCAAAAGTGTTGTTCGTTTAACAAAATCAGATTATATTTGTATCTGTTAGAAACTATTTTGAATTTTGACGGATTCAATACAGTTTCTTAGTTTCTTTACCTTTTTATGGAATTTCTTTCCTTTTTGTATCTACTATGTAAACAAATCTTCTAAATCTCAAATTATGAAAAAAATATGCTATTTACTCACAGTATTTTTCATATTAACACCTTGCTTTCTCGCTGCACAAAACAATAAATTGCTAAATAGCCGAAAAACAAGCAGACACACATACATTTATCGGATTACCAAAAAAGAAGCAGAAAAAGTAAATAAAAAAGGAGTGCAAAAAATTGACTCCACATATTTTCACACACTTGTACATTCATATCCTACCGACAGTATTTTTACCGAAAAGCTACCATCGGGACATTATCTTAAAACGTTTTCAGAAAAGAATAAACAACAAATTTTCTATACATATGTAGCCGATTTTGATGTTTTTGTGTTGAATAACAATACCGATTTGTCTGTTCAGGTATATGATCTCAAAGGAAAACTTATTCGTGATGCCCGTGTGAAAATCGGCGCAAGAAACCTGAAATTCGATACAAGAACACACTGTTACGTTCTCCGAAAATCATACAAAAGAAAAGGTGTTTTAGAGGTTTCATACCGGAATAAAACGGCTTATTTTCAATTAACGGGTACACAGCGACACTCTCGTTTTGGGCTGGAGATGAGAAAATTGCTGTACGTAAGCCCCGTAAAGTATTTATGGAAACCCATCGACCTTGCCGCACGCGTTCCGGGCGATGCCATTAATTCCATTCGCAACCAATGGGCGCAAGGAACAATTGCAGATATAAGCCGTTTTTTCAAGAAGCTATTTAATCCATCGGAATATGAAGACGACGATCTTGGTTATAAAGGATATATGGTGTTCAACAAACCTAAATATTTACCGGGAGATACAGTTAAATTCAAAGCCTTTGCCGTAAGCAAAAAGGGTAAACCATTAGATAAAAAAGTAAACGTAGCGCTTTATAATTATAAAAAGTGGATTCAGCTAACCGAATTGAAACCTTATCGTCCCGGAGCATTTGAATATCAGTTCTTTTTGCACGATTCGCTCGACCTTACATTGGATAAATCCTACTCTGTTTATTTGGATAACACAGACGGCGATACCTACATCAACTCTTCATTTCACTACGAAGATTACGAGTTAAACCACACAAAATTAACGCTCAACACGCCAACCGACAATCATTATAAAGAACAAAAATTCAAGCTGTTTGCAAAAGGCACCGATGATAACGAGTTAAATCTGATGGATGCCCGTCTCGAAATTACGGCAACTACCAAAAATATCGAAAATTATGTAACCGATGCGGTTTTCGTTCCCGACACATTGTGGACGCATAAAATGGATTTGGAGCCAACGGGAGAAACCGAAATTATCGTTCCCGACGATAGCTTTCCCGAAGCCAACGTCCATTACAACCTTGAAGTGAGAATGCTTACATCGGATAACAAAACTTTTACGGAACAAAAGCAAATCGCTTACTATTTTCAGAAAGAAAGTTTTGAATTGAATGTCGTGAATGATTCCATCAACATAATTTTTAGGAAAAACGGGGTTGAGATTCCTAAAAATGCACAAGTTGTGGCTACGGATAATTTCGGCAACCGAACAACAATAGGCAACGGAATTACTCCATATAAAATTCCGATTAACGTGTATTATAACACATACACGGCACAAAATGGCGACACGAAAGCAACATTAAACATGTCTTCCGAGTCTTCTTTATTACAATGTTTTTCGAGCCGGACAAGCGATTCTCTTTTTATTGAAATAGAAAATCCGCGAAAACTAAATTTCACCTACAATATTTATGAACGAAACAGAGAAAAATTTCGTGGCTACTCAGAATCGTTAGCTATAAAAAATCGCACGAACAGTTATGATAACTATTATTTATCTATCCGTTATCTTTGGGGTGGAAAAATTGTGGATGAAAATTACCGGATTCCTTTTTTCGACAAAAAACTGAATATTGCCGTAAAACAACCCACGCTTGTTTATCCCGGACAAAAGTCAAATATAGAAGTAACCGTTACCGATCAAAAGGGAAAACCTGTTGGAAACGTGGATGTAACAGCGTATTCGATGACCAAAAAATTTGATTATCAGCCACCGACATTACCTTATCTCGGCAAGAACATGCCCGAAAAAAAACTCATCAATAATTTTACAATCAAATCAAACGATGATGCTCAAACAAGCCGGCAATTGAATTATGCCGCGTGGAAAGTTTTGGCAAATATCGATTCCATTGAATATTACAAATTTCTGTATCCGCAACACGATATATACAGTTTCGCTTACAGAACCGAAGAATACATTACGCAATTTGCTCCTTTTGTGGTCTCTAACGGACAAACTCAACCTATTTTTGCCATTTATGTGAATGATGTTCCGGTATATTTCGATTGGACAAATACAAACCAACCTTATTCGTTTAAGGTAGAGCCATACAAACGGCATCGTATAAAAATCCGTCTTTCCGACAGAAGTATTACTCTCAATAATATTACTTTTAAAAAAGGTTATAAAACCATATTGAGCATTCCGTCAAACCTTCAAAATAAAGATGTTACCGTTGTTAAAGAGAAGAAAAAACTATCGGAATACGAGAAAAGCACACTTTATAAATACACATTTCCGTATCGGAATTCATTTCAGGGAAATTTAGCCTATATCAAAAATAGAGATAATTATTTTCTCTTGAGCCCTGCAACTAATTCGTATAACAGGCATTTTATTGGCCCGATTGCAGGGCAAGTAGAATTTGAATTGCTCAATGATTACAAGCATACATTTAACCACGAGCCGTATTTTGAATATGATTTTGCACCGAATACCATAAAAATGCGTGAAATAAAATCGACAGACTTTCCGCTAAGTAACAATTTGTATTCTTTAAAAAATCTCGAAAATAATTTGTCCGATACCGTTTTAACGAAAAAGATCATTCAGAAAGAGATGCAGGCGATGATTGAGCGAAAAAGACAAAATCAAATCCGGTACAATTTTCCGAATCGGACAACAGGAGGAAACGGCACTTTAATTGCCGAAAGGATTTACGAAAATAATAAAATATCCAAGATTCCGTTGAACACATTGATTCTTAAATCTGATGACGAACAATTCATTCGTGTTTATCCCGGCGCTGCCAACAGTTTTTACGACCTCAAACAAGGAATTTATAAACTCATCACTTTTTACACGGGTTCTTATTACCACATTGCCGATTCCATCAGCGTGAAAGCCAATGGCATAAATTTCGCCCGCATACACATTGTGCCTGAAAACTTAAAGAAAGATGCTTTCAGTCTGAAAGTAAATGCGCTTATCGAAGAAAATATCCTAAAAAACACAAGTGGAGAATATTCTAAAAATCAGGAGTTGAATCAAATATTTTCGACGTATCGTTCCGAAAACGTTTACACAGGCGAAGGTCAAATCTTGCAAGGCCGAATTACCGAAGAAGATAGTGGCGAACCCATTATCGGTGCAACGATTGTAGTAAAAGGAACTAATTATGGAGCCATCTCCGATATGGATGGATTTTACTCATTGAAAGTGCCAAAAGACAAATACTTACTTGATGTTTTATATGTTGGTTTTGAGCCTTATGAAATAGATACGCGCAGAACTTTTTCGGGAGATGTTGTTCTTAAACCCGATGTGCAGATGTTGGACGAAGTTGTGGTGGTAGGTTACGGTGTACAAAGTAAAAAATCACTTACGGGTGCGGTAGTAAGCGTAAATACTACAGGAATGTTTGAAACTGCATTGCAAGGCAAGGTTCCGGGGATAATGATTCGCGGGTTAAGTTCAATAGATGCTACAAATTCACCGTTAATCATTATCGACGGAAAAATCTATACCGGAGATATAAGTAATTTTGATATTAATTCCATAGGAGAAATGACCATTCTCAAGCCTGAAGAAGCTACCTCTATTTACGGCGCACGTGCAGCAAACGGGGTTATTTTGATTTCTTCGAGCGGAAATAAGTTAAAAGATTTGTTGGACAAAGACGGTAAAGGTGCAGAATTCGATGAAAACTTTCTACTCGCCTCCTCCGAAACCGGAAGCATTCGCAACAATTTCTCCGATTACGCTTTTTGGCAACCGAAACTCACAACGGATAAAAATGGAAAAGCATCTTTTAATGTAGTTTTTCCCGACGATGTAACTAATTGGAACACTTATGTTTTAGCAATGAACGGAAACAGACAAAGCGGGCAATCATCGGGAAACATAAAATCATATAAACCGATAATGGGGCAACTTTCCGTTCCTAATTTTCTTTTACCCGGCGATACATCGGTAATTATTGGGAAATCGCTGAATTATATGCCCGATTCTATGTATGTTACCACATCATTTGATATTGACGGGAAAAAAGTTTTTTCGAAGCAACGTATGCTTGCAAACTCCATTATCGACACTGTTTCTCTAATTGCAACAGCCGATACGGCGACCGTGCAGTATTCGTTGGAAAAAACCGATGGTTATTTTGACGGCGAAGAACGAAAAATTCCCGTTTTCCCTATCGGATTGGAAGAAACTGTCGGCAATTTTTATATTTTGGAAAAAGACACAACCGCATCACCTACTTTTGACACCACTATGGGCGAAGTAACATTATATGCCGATGCAAGTTATTTGGATGTGTTAAGTTTCGAGACAAACCGACTTATTGGTTATCGGTATGATTGTAACGAACAATTAGCTTCAAAACTCATTGGAATGCTTTCTCACAGGCTTATTGCACAGCATAAAGGAGAGAAGTTAAAATACGAACGCGACATTAAAAAAGTCATCGAAAAGTTGCTTCAAAACCGCAATCGCGATGGTCTTTGGGGTTGGTGGAAGGAGAGCGGAACAAATTTCGCGTTCAGTTCACACATACTCAATTCGTTTGATATGGCTTCAAAACAGGGCTTCAACGTTTCTCTCGATAAAAAGCAAACTATTTCCGAATTAATGTTCGGGTTAGAGAGCAATCGGTACAAAAATGCGGAAAACGCTATCCTCATCCTGAAAAGTTTGTATCTAATGGATCCTACACTACTGTTATCAAAATATATACAACAAGTCGACTCTATCAAAAACAAATCGCTGAATGATGAGTTGAATTTATTACAAATCAAGCAAATAACAGGTATTCCTTTTACACTCGACAAACTCAAAGAAAATCAACAGACCACAATGTTTGGAAACATTTTTTATCGCGATGAGAAAAATGAGCAAACGCTTACGAACAGCGACATCCAAAACACGCTTATCGCTTATCGTATTCTGAAAAATATGAGAGGAAACGACAATACTCTAAGCAAAATTCGATTATACCTGCTTGAAACAAAGCAAAATAACAGGTGGTGGAACACGTACGAAAGCGCACAGATATTGGAAACTATTTTATCCGATATGCTCAAAATATCCTCTCTTACCGAAAAAACATCTTTAGCAATTAGTGGAAGCATAAATAAAACCATCGATACTTTTCCTGCTGCGGTTAAGTTATCGCCTACCGACAATATCTCGATTTCCAAAAGAGGTTTCGCTCCTGTTTATTTGACCACTTATCAAAAGATGTGGAATCAAAATCCACAAGCGAAAAAAGAGGATTTTGAAATCATAACCTATTTTGAAAATAAACCTTTACATCTTACACAAGGCGAAAAACTGAAAATGATTGTTGAGTTGGATGTGAAAAAAGATGCCGATTTTGTTATGCTAAATGTACCTATTCCTGCAGGGTGTTCTTACGGCACAAAACGGCAATATCGAATAATTGAAATTCATCGTGAGTATTTTAAAAACGAAATAACTATTTTCTGCGAAAAACTAAAAAAAGGAAAATATACGTTCGAGATTGAACTTATACCTAGATTTTCAGGAAATTACACACTGAATCCCGCAAAAGTAGAATTGATGTATTTCCCCACGTTTAACGCCAACAACGAGATAAAGAAAGTTGAAATTGATTGAAACAAAAAGATATAAAAAAACTATGTTTTTAAGTTCCCGTAGTCGCTACGAAAGAAATAAAAACATAGTTAAGATTTTGGTTGGATTAAATAAAAATCAATGCGCGTAATTCAATTATTTTATTAATGAATCCGAAACAAAAGTAATCCATAAATAGAAATCACATGTGAGAATTTTGGCAAAAAAGATGAGTTGGGTATTTTTTCCACACTTTTGAGTAGAAACATCCTTTTAGTAAAAAAGAAACACTTTAATAACATTTTGAAAATAAGTTTTTTATACTAATGAATTTTTAATTTTTTCCGTGTTTTTTCTATCAATAATCAAAGAATATTATATTTTTGTACTGTAATTGACACATTCAAATAATAAAAACCTCGTGAGACTATTTATCGGATTTCTTCTCTTTTGCACTCTAACAGTACATGCGCAAGAAAAGCCTTTCAAAACAGGATTGGTACTTAGTGGTGGTGGCGCAAAAGGTGCGGCACACACAGGATTATTACAGCTTATCGATTCGCTTGAAATACAAGTAGATTACATTACCGGAACTTCCATGGGCTCCATCGTGGGCGCAATGTATTCTCTTGGATATTCGGGAGATAGTATTACAAATATCTTATCTAATATAGATTGGAAATATTTATTATCTAACGATATTCCGATGCAAAGAATCCATATTAACGAAAAGGATGAGAACCGAAACATGATTATTGGTTTACCGGTAGAAAAAATACGTCCTAAGCTTCCGAAATTCGTTATTGATGGGCAATATTTGTCAGAAATGCTGTGTAATTATCTTTTTTCCGCAAGAAATATATCCAATTTTCACCAATTGCCTATCCCTTTCGAATGTATAGCTACCGATATTGTCACTGGAGAATCGGTTATACTCAAAGAAGGTTCGTTAGCCACTGCAGTAAGGGCAAGTATGGCGATTCCCGCATTTTTTTCTCCGGTTTATATCAATGATCATACATTGATTGACGGTGGCCTTACCCGAAATTTTCCGGTAGAGGAAGCGAAAAGTATGGGAGCTGAAGTTGTAATAGGAAGTTACACGGGTTTTAGAAAATTAGCAGAAGAAGAGATCAGCGATATAACTAACACCATTATTCAATTATTTGCTCTTTCGGCTGTAGAAGATGCTAAAAAGCAAATGCAACATGTTGATGTGCTGCTCGACTTAACTGATGCAATGAAAAAATTCGGTTCTCAATCGTTTGGAAATTATAAAGAAATTATTGAAATTGGAAAAACCGAAGCTCGAAAACTACTTCCACAGTTGATAGAGCTGAAAAAAAGACAACAAGCAGCCGGAATTGAATACAAACGACATATTATTCAACCACGCCACATGACAATTAAAGATATAACCGTAAGCGATATATACGGAAATCCTTTCTCTGCACAAAAACAAGACGCCGTTTTAGCCATTATCGATAAAGATGATAAGCAGAAATTGGACTCACTGCCCTATTTAAATAAAAAAATAGATCAACTTTTCTCACATCAGTTTTACAACAAAGTTCAATACTCTTTTACTCCCAACGAAGACGGAACAAAAAACCTGAACTTGTTTCTAAGCTCCACCGATCCTACGCTGCAAATTGCAGTACACTATGATACATACGAGTCGGCAGGAATAGTTTTGCGATATAAGAAAAACAATTTTTGGCTGGATAATTCTCGCTTGATGATTGAAGCAGATTTATCACAATATGGTAAAAATAGAATATCATATCTAAAGTATCTGAACTGGAAAATGAACACATGGGTACGATTAGAGTATTACGATCACAAACAAAAATACCATAATCTGAATTTCAGAAAAATATCGGAATTAAATCACTTTACTGTCACTTCGCTTCACTACATAAGGCAAAGCGGAAAACTTACCGCAGGATATTCTCCCACAATAAACTCATCTATAAGCGCTTCGTTTGAAGTTGTTTCGAATATGCTGGAAAAAAATAGCGGCATGCTACCTTCTATTTTCTATAGGCAAGACTCCACTTCAGGTTTATTATATAATCATGAATTTATCAACACATTTTTTACTTACAATCACAACTCGTTGAATTCAGATTTATTTCCTATATCGGGAAATAAACTTAATCTAAGTCTTGGATTTTTATTTAACAATTCGTTTTCGCTAACTCAACCACACGATGGTGATTTAATTGGAAGAGAATATCACCAATTACTTAATCCGGCAAATTATTCCACCAATAACTACAACAGTCCGGTATTGCAGTTTTCAATTCACGAATATAAAGTAATTCCTTTATCCAGTAGAGTTTCACTTCACGGTAGATTATTTTACGGATTAAACTTTCGGAAAAGAGAAAATACTTTTTCTTTAGTTAAAAACTCGGAATATATGGTCTTGTCCAATAAATTTAATTTAGGCGGATATAGTAATTATCGGTACGAAGGGCAAATACCTTTCGCGGGACTTCGCGTAAAAGAATTCAGTACCAATAACTTGGCTGCTGTTTCACTTTCATTGCAATGGCGTGTGTGGAAAAAGCTATATATTACTCCCGCGATTAGTGTCGCCACAGGAATGGATCATATTAATCCTTTTCATGCCGATAACAAAAAGTATACAATCCTGGGAGCCGGATTGAGTTTCGATTACTTAACACCAATCGGCCCAATAAAATTGTCTTACTCAATAAACAGTGAAAAAATACCACATTCTTTCTTAAGCTTGGGTTATCAGTTTTAAATACAACACATTGTCAAGCAGATAAATATAACAAATGTTGTTGATAAAAGATTTAAAAAAATCTACAACAAAAACCTGAAAAATAGTTTTATAGAGAAAATACTTCCACACAAAATAAAAAAACACCTGTCGAAAATAAATTGACAGATGTTTCATTCCCAAAGTGATCAGGCTGGGATTCGAACCCAGGACCCACAGCTTAGAAGGCTGTTGCTCTATCCAGCTGAGCTACCCGACCTCACTTTCTAATTCAGGTTGCAAAAATACGGCAATTCTGAGAATAAAAAAAATTTATGAAACTGAATTTAAGGTGAATCGATAAAAAAGTAACGAAAAAATCATTTTAGTTTTTCATTATTATTTTATATTCCAACAAGAACAAGTCTATTTTCGAAGATTTTTGTAAATCGGAACAAAAACAATTATTCCCGACATAATAATGGAAATAATAGTGATACCGGTAATTTTAGCATTGGTCAAAATATAGGCAACAAAAAGTACCCAAATAATAGCTATAAAACCGAATTGCGTTTTTGAAAATTGACGTTTTGCCATAATTATAACTTGTAACAATGTAGTTTGCAAAGGTAATAAAAAAATGGTGCAGATTCACATCTTCACCATTTACAAAGACCCATAGAGAGTTAATGAAAAATTGATTTTTGCTATTTTTGAACCAAATGAATATTAATTTAACATTGCAAATATCCGTTTTTATTGTTACGAAGCAACTACATTTTGGTTAAGTTTTTGTTAATTATTGAGTTTCCTTTAAAAACAAAAAAGTTTGCCTTTTGAGCAAACTTTTTGTAATTTTCTAAACACTTTTCTTATTCCTGAACCAAACCGATGCTGAGTTTTTGATCTTTCCGTACATCAATTTCCATTTCGGAAGGTTGGTACGAAATCAACTCTACTCTTACCTTGTGTTTACCGGGTTTAATGTCGGAAATCGCAAAATTACCATCCAAGTCGGAGTAATATTTATTACCGTTGATGAAAATGGCGGCACCTGCCAGTAATTCTTTGCTTTTATTGTCGATAATTGAACCCGTAATGCCCACTACATTTACTTTTTGAACAGTTTCAATGGCGGCAGTACCTTTTACATCCTTTTCGTTTTTATTGTCTTTCGCATAAACAGAAACCGACAATAAAGCTGCTGTAATTAATACAAAAATTGTTTTCATCCTATTGTATCTTATTTTTAATTGTTTCATTTTAAACCGATACAAAGGTGAGACATAATTGTTACAGAACAGTTACGTTTCAGTTAAGTTTTTGTTAAGTTTTGAAACAAATCCGATATATTTAATTTCATCCGACGAATCGCTTAAAGCGTTCAAACAGACTACTGACGAGATCAATATTTTTTCTCGTCCAACAGGTTTCCTTTATCGTCCCACATGCGCCACAGCCCGGTTTTATTACCTTCGTAATAGTTCATCTCGTAACGCTGGTTACCCAGTTCATCCCAAATACGCCATGTGCCGTGTTTTGTTCCGTTTTTATATTCAGCTTCCGAAATAAGTTGTCCCGAAACATCATACGTGCGCCACAATCCGTGCAATTTCCCTTCTTTATAAGAGCGCACCTCTTTGGGTTTGCGATTATCAAAATAAATGAGGTAAGCACCTTCGGGCAATCCGTTTTTAATTTGCATTTCGAGCCTGAGCGTACCATTATCGTAATATTCTCGATAATCGCCGGTGTAAAGTTCATTTTGCCTTTTATCGCGATAATAAACACCTTCGTTTTGATAGATCTGAGGATTTTCCTGAGGAGTCTGGGCCTGAATACTTAACGCTAAAAAGAAACCACCCAGCAGTAGTATTATTTTATTTTTCATACGCTTTAATTTTTAAAGTTGAACCTTACAACAAAGATACAATTATATTACTATTTTTAAACAAAAAGGTATCTCGATTTCAGTCGAAATACCTTTTAATTTTATTATAAACCGATTCTCAATGAATTAAAATTTGTAGCCTGTCCACGCAAAGATATTTGTTGGGCAACCTGTGTTATCTGCTACAATTTTCACATTAGCAAAAGGAATTGTTGCATTTTTATTGATATCTTTTCCGGTAAAGCCTGTCAACTTATTAGTTAAGCTGATAGATGTGGCCGGATCAGCATCGTAGCCGGTAAGATCAATAATATCTTGAGCAGTTCCTGTACCTTTAACTAAAGCATTAACGATAGTAGCGCGAGCTCCACGACGAATTTTAATAACATCTTGCATCGATTTTTTAGCAAAATCGGCGTGATCTTTTGCAATAGGAGCCAATCTTAAATCAATAGTCATGTTTTTAATAGTAAAATTGGACTGTCCGGTTTGATCGGGATATTTTCCATCCAAATTTCCATCTGCTTCAACGCCACGTGGGTCTGATTCGGAGCTTGAATAACCTGCTTCCCAAATTCCATAACAGTTTTCCAACGTCCCGTTCCATCCTTGTGTCATATCGAACATATCATCGTCAGAATTTACAACCAACAAGTTTTTCACGTTCACAGAACCACCGAAAAACTCAATACCATCATCAGCTCCATTTGGAATAAAAATGTTTTCGATTTTTGTTCCGTTACCAACACCGTTCAATGTAAGACCATTGTGTTCAACGTTTGCGCTTGAACGTGCACCGGTAGCTTCAAGTTTCAGATAAGTAATAGAGCCGGAATTATCTGCCACATTTGTTCCACCGTAAGAATATGCAGAGTTGATTTCAGTAGAACCTGTTGATCCACCAGAAAGCGGAGCACGGCCGTTAATAATAAGTCCACCCCAATATCCTTGTTCTGCATTTGCCACATCAGCTGTCATTGTAACAGGTTTATCGGCTGTTCCGTTAACGTTGATTTTACCACCTTGCAATACAAGAATATAGCTACCAAAACCTTTTTTTGCTTTAATCACAGTGCCTGCAGGAATATTCAATACACCACCGTCTTCAATAAGAAGCGGTCCATCCAATAAGTATTCCACAGATGCATTAAGAGTTTTTGTGGCTGTAATAGTACCCGACAGGTTTTTATCTTCCCCCGGTTTAGAAGAAACCGGATCATTATTTCCGCACGACGTCAACACAACAGGTGTTAACATGGTTGCGACCATTACTAAACTAAATAAGATTTTTTTCATTTTTTGTGTAAATTAGTTAATAAATAGAGGTTTTTTTAATAGTTCTTTTACCGTTAAAATTCATAGCTTATACCTAAGCTGATGTTTTGTCCTTTTTTAAATTCATTCAATACAATTTTCTCATCCGTTGAACTGCTCTTACGTGATAATCGGTAGGAAGGATCCAACAAGTTGGATGCCTTGGCTTTCAATGATAAATGCCGATTAAATTTGTACGATGCAGCAAAGTCAAGCGTGAGAACTCCTTCTTCAATAATATCCTTATAACCTTTTGAACCAATAGTATGAATACGATTACTGAAATAATTGAGAATTATTGATGCAATAAGGTTTTTATCTTTTTTTGTATAGTTATATGATAAATCCATGTTGACAAGAACGGGAGAGGCTCCTTCGAGCTGGCTGTTTCTCACTTCAGTATCGCGCATATTGAGTTTCAAATTAGTATAAATGTAAGATGCATTTAATCCAATAGATAATCGACTCATTTGCTCGATTTGCGAATTGAAACGATTGAAAATATTTTTTCGCAATTCCATTTCCATTCCACCTACCATAGCATGCTTGCTGATATTGTTGTAAGTAAGCAATCCGGCTGAATTTCCTTCATCTACACGTCCGATAGGATTGAGAATGTATTTATAAAAACCTGTTACCGAAAATAATTCGTTGGGGCTGATATAATAATCCCATTTCAGATCTACGTTATAGTTATCTGAAGGTTTCAAATTGGCGTTACCTTGACTTGTAAACGAAATATTCACATATTGATACGGCGAAATCTCTTTCGATTGCGGCAGTGTATATGTTTTGCTAACTCCTAAACGGATAGCATTTTTATCGTTCACATCGTATTTTAGGTTAAGACTGGGTAAGAAATAATTCCTCTTCAACGGCACTTTATCGGGAGAGACGTGCTGCACGTGATGATCTACAGCCATATCAACTATATCGGCACGCAAACCGATGTTTCCGGAAAGGTTGCTTAGCAATTGATATGTAGCTTCCGCATAGCCTGAATGAATGAATTTGGTTACTTTATATTTGTTTACTTCGCCGGTTTTCATACGAAAACGTCCACTCAACATATTTTGCTGATTGTACAAATCATCTAATTTTAGATTTTCAATCGGGTATGTTCCGCCCACGGCGTCGAAGTTATACTCAATAGCTTCAAAATTATCATCAACAAAGCGCCCGTTGTATCCCAGTTGCAACGATGAATTACCACTGTTAAATCGATCACCGAGTTTATACGTCAATGCTGCTTTCGCGTTAATATCATTATTTTTAAGCGTTGAGAAGAAACGTTTTTGGCGATCGCTTCCTGTAACAATATAGTTTCCTTTACTTTGCTCAGAAAGATAGTTTTCACGTCTGTCCGGCTCAGATCCTTTCACCATATTATAAGAAACACCGGCATTCAGCTTCAATAATTTCGATAATTGCCAATTGGACATCAGTTGATTTACAATCAGCATATTGTCGTTGGCTTGTTGTCTTCTAAGAAAACCGTTTCCGTGAGGACTGTCTTGGTGGCGTTCAGAATTATATCCTTTATATTCACCCACGTATTGATCGTTGGCGTGAATCATCATAAAGTTATACTGTAGATTATGCTTACGGTTGATGTCATATGTTAGATTTCCAAGCACAAGCTGGCTGATATTTTGCGAATATTTATCGCCGGTTTGGTCTTGCCAAATAAGTCCATTAGTGTAAGTATTTCGTACTTGCTCTTTCGTATAAGAATAATCGGTATTATAAGAAGCCACTAAAAAAAACGAAAGGGGATTTCCTGCCAGTTTGAAAGACTTTCCTCCCGAAATAGCGTAACTGTGATTTAAGGGCAATGAAACTTTTTTAGGATCGAGGCTATTTTGAAACGTAAATTGACCTTCAACAGGCTTTTTCGTATTTGCAAAACCCAGGTAATTTGAGCCTGCTTGTCGTAAAAAATTGCCTCTTAAAGCGGCTGTATTAACTCCTGCCGAGAGATCCAAAGCTAAAGCATAATCGCCTACTAATTCTTTGGACGAAATATCCACTACTGCGCCCCCCACATCGCCCGCAATCGAAGCACTAAAAACTTTATTTACACCGATATTTTGAATAATATCGGTTCCAAAAAATTCCAATGCGATGTTTTTGTACTCAGGATCTTCCGAAGGAATGGGAAACCCGTTCAAAACAGTAGCATTGTAGCGATCACCCAAACCGCGCACAAAAACGTTTTTTACGCCTTCTTGTTTCGATATTCCTGACACCTGAGCCACGGCAGCCTGTGCATCACTAATTCCTTTTCTCGATAATTCTCTTGCACCTACTGCTTGTGTGGCTACGAGCGCTTTTTTTTGTTCGAGAAGTAAAATGTTTTCACTCTCACGATTGGCACGGGCTACAACTTCAACTTCTTGTAAGCTGATATCATCGGAACTCATTTGGAAGTTAACTATCGCTTCTCGATTTTTTTCCACAACAATTCCGGTTTTTTTTACCGATTCATATGCCACGTAAGATGCTATAAGCGTGTATGTTCCTGCGGGAATATTGTTTATAACAAAATTGCCGTCTAAGTCGGCAGCTGCACCGTTACTAGTCCCTTCTATCAAAACCGATGCTCCAATGAGCGGTTCCTTGGTTTTCAGGTCAGTAATAGTTCCTTTGATTGTTCCTCCGGTTTGGGCATAAATTGCCGATGTGGAAGCGAAAAATAATAGTATAATTGATAACCTAAGCAACACTTTTGTTTTGTTTATCATTAAACTTGAGCCTTTTTTCATTAACGAATATCAATAAATTTCTGGCACAAAGGTCATGTATAAATGTTACAAAGCGGTTACATTTTGATTACATTATTGTTAAGTTTTGGGCAATAAAAAAACCGATACTTTCATATCGGTTTTTCCAAATTTATAATTTATAATTCTTGTTATACAAGTTTTATTATCGGTTCTCCTGCCTGAACTATATCGCCCGCTTTTACATAGATTTTATATACCTGCCCGGAAAACTCGGAAACAATGTCATTTTCCATCTTCATAGCTTCTAAAATAAGCAGGTTGGTTCCACGTGTTACCTGATCACCTTCTTTCACGAGAAGTTTCATAATGCTTCCCGGCATGGGGCTTTCAATTATATGTCCTTCCGGCTCTTTCACTTCTACTGTAGCAGATTCCGTTTTTTGCTCTGCTACTACAGTTTCTTCCTGCGGTTGACGTGATGCGAACTCAGTTTCACGGATTTTTTTCAAGTAATTGGTTGCCACGGCAGGGAATAGTTCGAGTAACAATTCTTCTTGCTCGTCTTTTGCCAACTTTACATTTCCAAATTCCGATAACGATGGATTTTCTTGACGTTTATAGGTACTTGTATCGTAAGGAATTTCTTCGCGCGTTCCGGCAATTTTCAATCTAAATTCGGGATCTACGGCAACGGGAGTTTTTCCGTATTCACCTTTTACCAACGCAACAAATTGATTGGATGCATTGGCGTATTTATCGCGTCCGTTTTTTAGGTTCAATGCCGAGCTAACTGCCTGAACTCCCACAATCTGACTTGTTGGAGTTACCAACGGTGGTAAACCTGCATCGAGACGAACACTGGGAATCAGCTTCATGGCATCTTCCAAAATATCCAACGAGTTGAATTGCTTCAATTGCGCTACCATATTGGTGTACATTCCACCTGGAATTTCGGCATTTTTCACCATTTCGTCGGGTTTGGGGAAATTGAAGTATGCTTCAATTTGGTGACAAGCAGCTAATAAAGCTGTTTCGTTATTTGCTTGAGCTGCAGCAATAGCATCATCAAACAATTTATCGATATGTGCAGGCAAAGTATCGGTAAGCGGATTAAATGGATTCGGAAACTGTTTTACAGCATCGAAAGCATCTAATTCTTTACGAATATTGAGCAACTCGGCATTGATTTTTGCCACGGCTTCCATATTTATATCTAATTCGATACCAAGCTTTTGGCAGAAAATATAAATCAGCTCTATTGCCGGAGCAGCCGGACCACCGGCAAAATTCCAAATATTGGTATCTACAACATCAACTCCGTTTACAATGGCCGCAAGTACCGAACCCAATCCGTATCCCGGTGTACAATGTGTGTGGAAATCAATGGGAACATTGAGTTCTTTTTTGAATAACGAAATAAGATTTGCCGTACGCGTTGGCGGAATCAAACCACTCATATCTTTTATGGTGATCATATCGGCACCAAGAGCAAGCATTTCTTTGGCTTTGTTAAGGAAATACTGATCCGTAAAAACATTTTCCTTTTTTACACGAACTTCTTCTTTTTTATTGAAGAGCCCAAGAAAACCTTTTTTCTCAACAACTTTTACCTCATCGTCGTATTTTGGATCAATGGTGTAACAAACAGCACAGTCTGCCATTCCACCATACTTTTTAATGTATTTTACGCTCGATTTTATATTGTCAACATCATTCAACGCATCAAAAATACGCATAATATTGAGTCCGCTGGAAACTGCATTTTTGAAAAATCCATCGATAATTTCATCGGGATAAGGAGCGTATCCGTACAGATTTCGACCGCGCGAAAGCGCTGTTAGTTTTGACACGCCTTGTACACCATTGCTGATTTTCTTGAGTCTGTCCCAAGGATTTTCACCCAAATAGCGCATTACAGAGTCGGGTACTGCACCGCCCCAAACTTCCATAGCATAGAAATTGGCATCTTTGTAATAAGGCAATACTCTATCAACCTGCGATTGATTCATTCTAGTAGCAAATGCCGATTGTTGACCGTCTCTTAAGGTGAGATCTCTGATTAAAAGTTTTCTTTTCATCATTTTTTGTGGTTTTAGAAAATAGATAGAACTATTTTATGGTTTTTTACTTACAATTATATACTCTTGTAATATTCTAATAAACAGAATTTTAATTCTATTATTCGAATTGCAAAGTAAGTAATTAATTTCGACTTGTAAGCAATTTAATTAAAGATTTTTTTCTGTAATTAGTATTAAAAAATAATAAAAGCAGAATTTCGAGGATGAAACTCTGCTTTTGGTATATAATAAAGTATTTATTTTTTAGTAAATAACGTATCACTCTTTTTCCGTCATCGGGAAATGCGCCTTGCGGTTCCAAACCGCATGGCGCTTACAAAAATTAAATAAGATGCGTAACTTATTTTTAAACTTTACTTAGTAACGCTTTTTCCCTTTTTTGGAAATTTTAAAATCTTTTTTCGGCTTATCGTCTTTGTATTTCTTTTTCTCAGATGTGTTACTATCAGCCAACTCAACCACCAGTTTTCTATCTTCCACATACACTCCTTTAAAAGATTTGAGGATTTGCTTCACGCTATCTTCGGGAACTTCAAAAAACGAAAAATTTTTCATCAGATCAATGCGCCCTACCCTAACTTTCCCGGGAACATAATCGTTAATGAAACCCATCAGGTTGGCCGGATTGGCGCCATCCATTTTCCCGATATTGATGAAAAAACGTGCGTAGCCTTTTTCGGCTTTTCTTGGTCCTGAATCGTTTCTGTCGAATTTTTTACCTCTACTGCGTTCTTCTTTTTTAGAGCTATGCTCTTTGGGCTCTTCAATTTCTTCTGCTGCCTGGTAATAATCGATAAGTCGGTTAAATTCCAAGGAAACTATTCGTTTGATAACATCCTCTTTTTCCAGCCAATCCAATTTTTTGAAAATAGACGGCAACAAACGGGCAATTTCTTCTTCGTTTACTTTTACCTTCTCTATTTTATCCACAAAGTTGAAAAGTTGCTTTTCGCAGATAATATCACCTTTTGGGATTTGTCTATATTCAAATTTCTTGTTGATCAGTTTTTCAATCTGGGCAATTTTTCCTTTCTCTTTGGTATGAATGATGGAAATAGAACTTCCGGTTTTCCCTACCCTGCCCGTTCTTCCGCTGCGATGCGTGTAAACTTCGTAATCATCCGGCAAACCGAAATTAATAACGTGCGTGATATCATCCACGTCCAATCCGCGGGCGGCAACATCGGTGGCAATCAGCAATTGCAGATTCCGCAAACGGAACTTGTTCATCACATAATCGCGTTGTGCTTGCGATAAATCACCGTGCAACGAATCGGCATCGTAACCGTCTTGAATAAGTTTATCGGCAATTTCCTGCGTTTCTTTTCTGGTTCTGCAAAAAACAATACCGTAAATATTAGGATAATAATCTACAATCCGTTTTAGCGCGAGGTATTTATCTTTGGCGTGTACCATAAAATAAATGTGCTTCACGTTTTGCGCACCTTCGTTTTTACGTCCAATGGTAATTTCCATCGGATTATTCATGTATTTACGAGTAATTTTGGCAATTTCTTGTGGCATGGTTGCCGAGAAAAGCAACATACTCCGATTTTCGGGAACGTGCGACAAAATTTCATCAATACTTTCCGTAAATCCCATGTGCAGCATTTCATCTGCTTCGTCCAACACAATGGTATGCACATTTTCCAACGAAACAGTTTTGCGATTAATCAAATCAATTAATCTTCCCGGAGTGGCTACAATAACATGAACTCCACGTTTCAATGCCCTTATTTGGCTGTCGATACTTGATCCGCCATAAACGGGAAGAATTTTAATATCGTCAACATACTTAGAAAAATCGGTTAAATCGCCGGCAATTTGCAGACAAAGCTCTCGTGTAGGGCAAAGTATCAGCGTTTGCGGTGAGTGTAACTCAATATTTGTTTTTTGGATGATGGGCAAGCCGAAAGCAGCAGTTTTTCCAGTTCCGGTTTGTGCTAAAGCGATAATATCGCGAGTGTTTGCCAGCAGTTGCGGAATCACTTCCTCTTGCACGGGCATGGGTTGTTCAAAACCCATTTCTTGAATTGCACGCCAAATTTCGGGCGCAATCCCAAGTTCTTCAAAAGTTCTCATTTTTCTTTAATTTAAATTGTGAAAGTATTCGCATTTTCTCGAGACCCCCACAACACGACATAATAAAGATGTGAGAAAATTTGAATATTGCTGTTAGCTGTTAACTGTTGATGTTGACCATTGGCTTTGTACGAAACTAATGAATAAGTTGATGAACAATTTGATGTATTTTTTTAAAAAATATTGTCGATAACCTTTCAAATACACCTTTTTCTGCCAATGGCTAAAAGCCAGATGCCAAATAGCCGATTTTAATCGGCCACAAAGGTATAAAAATAAATTGATTTTATTGGTTATACAGAAGATGTTTACGCAATAAAATTCGTTTTCCGGATGTTAATTTGAGTTCTTTCTCCAGATAATTATCAATGGAACCGTATTTTTGGTTAATGTAGTCGATGGTATAATTGATATATGCTACGTTAACAGACATCAGAGCTGTAACAGCTTCCTGGAAATATTCAGGTTTTGTTTTTACATTTTTAGCTATTTTTGAAATATCAATCGTTTGACGCGACAGAAGATAATCGTCAATAATAGTATTTTGCGGAACTCCCAACGCGTAAAGGATGAAAAAAGACGCTAGCCCTACCCTATCTTTTCCCAACGATCCGGTAAGCAAAACCGGATAATTATTTTCATCGGTAAGAATGTTGAATATCTCGGAAAACTGAGTTTTATAATTTTCGATAATTCCGATATATGAATCCTGAACACTACGAATGGCATCGCTCCGCGTTAGTTTTTCATCGTCCATCATTTCGTTTATTTTTTCATCATCCATTGGAGTAATGGGTAACGATATTTTGCGAATGTTTGGATGAACAAGAATAGGATATTTTTTTGCGGTTTTATCTGTTCTAAAATCAATAACGGTTTTTATACCCAACCTTCTTATCCGCTCCTGATCGTACAATGTAGCACTACTTAAATCGCCCGAACGGAAAATTTTCCCCCACTTCATTTGCTGATCGGCGCGCGTAAAATATCCACCCAAATCTCGGAAATTTTTTATATTGCTCATTTCAATAACCCGATTAGCAATAATTCCGGAATAAGCAGATGCAGTTTTTAAAATGTAGAATTCTCTAATATCGGGACTTAAAGGATTAATTACCGTTACCTGATCGGTAATATTGGAAGTTTTTATAGGTGTAAAAGCAGACATATCACTATCGGACTGAGAAGAATAAATATTAATATTCCCTTCTTGATCGGGACTTACTTCCCACTTCAAAAGCAGGTCGCCTTCTTTATTCTTTTCAGCTACAGATGTAATTTTTACTGCCGATGCACAACCACTGGTGATCAATAATAAAAATGTGGAGACAATTAAAAAATCATATTTTTTCATCTGCTTCCGATTTTGGCGAACAAATATAGTTAAAACATTTTGTAATCAAAACTCTTACATTTCCAACTTAACAATAAATAATTAGATTTTCGCCATTTTTTATAACTTTAAAACTTAAGTCATTGGATAAATAATTTTTAAATGATACTTTTGTAGTTGATCTATTTTTAAACTTGTTGAAAAGATGTTGATGTTATATTGAGAATTATAGCATAACTTAATTTTGTTTATTCGAGTTTTTACTTATATGAAAATTACTTTTTATGAATACAAAAATAATTAGCAAAAATTTTCAGAGAACTTTTCACGTTACATCAACAAGAAAAATGTAACATATTTGAAACATTTCATCAACAATATAGTTATATTAAAAATGTTGATAAAGTATGTAAAAATGTACCAATAAGATATTTAAGTTAATTATTAATTGTTGATAAAATGACTTTTTTTAAGTTATTTTTTTAATAACTAATTTTGCAAGCATTTTAAGAATTATTTATCAACAGTATCAACAGATATTAATCATCATCATATATTTTTTTAATTTTTAAATAAGATATTAATAAATAATGTTCAATGGAAAAAAAAGAATTAATTGAAAAAATAAATATCCTCCGAAAAGAGAAAAATGCTATTATTTTAGCACATTATTACCAGGAAAGTGATATTCAGGATATTGCAGATTTTGTTGGCGATAGCCTTGCTCTAGCACAGTGGGCAGCTAAAACAACGGCAGATATTATTGTGCTTTGTGGTGTTCATTTTATGGCTGAAACGGCTAAAATTCTTTCGCCTGAGAAAAGAGTTTTTATTCCCGATGCAATGGCAAGCTGTTCTTTGGCAGAGAGTTGTCCGGCCGATGAATTTGAAAAATTTACAAAAGCACATCACAATCACACAGTTATTTCTTATGTAAATACTACAGCTGCAGTAAAAGCCGTTACCGATATTGTGGTAACTTCTACTAATGCAAAACAAATTGTGGATTCTCTTCCCGAAAATGAAAAAATAATTTTTGGTCCGGATAAAAATCTCGGAGATTACATTAATAAAATTACCGGTAGAAATATGCTTTTGTGGGAAGGAGCTTGTCATGTACACGAGCAATTTTCGTTGGAAAAAATACTTGAATTGAAGAAACAACATCCAAATGCACTGTTGTTGGCTCATCCTGAATGTAGAAAATATATTTTGGAAATTGCTGATCATGTTGGTTCAACATCTTCGATTATAAAATTTGGAAGAGAATCAAATAGTAAGCAATTTATTGTGGCTACAGAATCGGGAATTTTACATCAGATGCAGAAAGAAAATCCCGAAAAAGAATTTATTCCCGCTCCTCCGGAAGATTCTACTTGTGCTTGTAACGACTGTTTTTATATGAAAATGAATACCTTAGAAAAATTGTATTTATGTTTAAAAAACGAACATCCGGAAATTTTTGTCGATGAAGAGGTTCGTATAAAAGCTGTAAAACCAATTGAAAGGATGTTGGAACTTTCATTTCCGTAGTCTTTTCCGTGAAAACGGGAAACCCAATAAATAGTATAAGAAATGTATGTTTACATCTTATCCAATGCACATAATACTACGTTGTATATTGGTGTTACAAATAATATTAAGCGCAGAGTGTACGAACATAAAACTCATGTAAATAAAGGATTTACTTATAGATATAATGTAACTAAATTGGTTTGGTTTGATTTTTTTCCTGATGCAAATAGTGCAATAGTGAAGGAAAAACAATTGAAAAAGTGGAATAGAGCATGGAAAGAAAAATTGATAAATGAAATGAATCCTGAATGGAAAGATTTAAGTGATGGGTGGTATGAAAAAGAGTAAAAAAATAATTCAGGAGGTTCCCTACGCGGGAACAAGGCTTAATAAATTCATTTCCGAAAGTGGGCTTTGTTCTCGTCGCGAAGCCGATAGATACATTGAATTGGGGCAAGTTTTAGTAAATGGAAAACGTGCCGAAATAGGAACGTTGGTGAGCAGTAAAGATAAAGTTTTGGTAAATGGCTTGCTGATAGAGCCAAAACCGGAAGAAGATTTTGTATTGTTGGCATTCAACAAACCACGCGGAATTGTGAGTACAACCGATAAAAGCGAGCGTGACAACATAATTGATTATGTAAACTATCACGAACGCATTTTTCCTATCGGACGATTGGATAAAGACTCACAAGGATTGATTTTTTTGACTAACGATGGTGATATCGTAAATAAAATTCTACGTGCCGGAAACAAGCACGAAAAAGAGTATATTGTTACCGTAAATAAATCCGTAACGGATGATTTCGTGAAAAAAATGTCCGGTGGAGTTCCTATTTTGGGCGAAATAACAAAAAAATGTAGAGTAGAGAAAATATCGGAATACGTATTTAAAATAATTCTTGTTCAGGGACTTAATCGACAAATCCGTAGGATGTGCGAATATTTAGGATATGAGGTAGAAAAATTGGAGCGAATTCGTATCATGAATATTTCGTTAAAAGGGATTGGAATTGGTGATTGGCGTTTTTTAAATGAAAAAGAAATGAAAGAATTGAAAGCTGCTATTTCCGATTCATCGGGAGAAATTCAGACGGAAAAGAAAAAGCTTTCAAAGTCGGAATCCCGTTCATCTCGTTCTACTTTTAAAGAGTCGTTTGTATTTTCAAATAAATCAAAATCTACATCGAAACAAATTACGAACTTTAATCCGAAAGCCAAAGAATTAAGGGGGAAAGGCAAAATGGAACAGAAACGAAAAAGACGATATTAGAAACTGTTTTGACGGATTCAAAACAGTTTTTAAAATACAAACTTTAAAAGACTTATTGAAAATGAGTCTTTTTTTGTACCTTTGCACCCGCAAAAAAATATTCACGCACCGTATTTGTTTAAATAATTAACATTTGATAGCGAAGCGGTCTAATATAATCTCAAAAAAATGGCTTTACAATGTGGCATCGTGGGACTTCCCAACGTAGGAAAATCAACTCTTTTTAATTGTTTATCAAATGCAAGAGCTCAAGCGGCAAATTTTCCGTTTTGCACCATCGAACCCAACGTGGGAGTAATTACCGTTCCCGATGAACGATTAAATAAGTTGGCAGAATTTGTTAAACCACAACGAATTTTGCCAACAACGGTAGAAATAGTTGATATTGCCGGATTGGTGAAAGGAGCCAGCAAAGGCGAAGGATTGGGAAATAAATTCTTAGCAAATATTCGCGAAACCGATGCTATTTTACACGTGTTGCGCTGCTTTGAAGACGAAAATGTTACCCATGTTGATGGAAGTGTTGATCCTGTTCGTGACAAAGAAATTATTGATGCAGAGTTGCAATTGAAAGATTTGGAAACTATTGAAAGCCGTATTCAAAGAGTAGAAAAACAAGCCAAAACCGGCGGTGATAAAGATGCTAAATTAGCTTTCGAAGTCTATTCAAAAATTCGCGAAGCTTTGTTGCGAGGCGAATCGGCACGTACGGTTACTTTCGATACTAAAGATGAAAACAAAGCTGCCCGCGAATTATATTTATTGACTTCAAAACCGGTTCTATACGTATGCAATGTTGATGAACAAAGCGCCGTAGGCGGAAATAAATTTGTGGAACAAGTTCGCGAAGCCGTAAAAAATGAAAATGCCGAAATTTTGGTTGTAGCAGCAAAAATAGAATCGGAAATTGCTGAATTTGATACATATGAAGAGCGTGAAATGTTTCTTTCGGAAATCGGGCTAACTGAATCGGGCGTAAGCCGTTTGATAAAATCGGCATATAAATTACTAAATTTACAAACATATTTTACTGCCGGTGTTCAAGAAGTTCGTGCATGGACTTTCGAGAAAGGATGGAAAGCTCCACAATGTGCCGGTGTTATTCATACCGATTTTGAAAAAGGATTTATCCGTGCCGAAGTTATTAAATATGAAGATTTTATTAAATACGGTTCGGAAGCTGCTGTAAAAGAAGCCGGAAAAATGAGTGTGGAAGGCAAAGAATATGTGGTGCAAGATGGTGATGTAATGCATTTTAGATTTAATGTATAAGTATCCTTAAAATAGCCAGATAATGAATTATACAGAATTAATTGGATATTTAGCTATGGCATTTTTGGTCATATCTTTTATTCCGAAACAAGTACGCAAAGTACGCACAATTAACCTATTTGCCTGTACTTTTTTTATTATTTACGGCATAATGCTTGGTTTAAAATGGCCGATAATTATTTCAAACGCTATGGTAGCGATAATTCAGATGTATCACTTGTTTTTGGTGAAGAAAAAAGCAGATATCGCAAAATAAAGTTCAGGATATTAACGTATCACTAATAATTATGCATTGTTAATTTTGCATTCTGCATTGATTTTATCCTGCCACATTTGTTTTCACACCCAACTCCCCCACTCTATCCGCAATTTTTCGCAACTCTTCCACTGAGACTTTTTCGAGTTGTTTGGCGGGCGTTTCGCGGTCGATGGTGTAGATCATCACTTCGCGTGGATTAAGTTCTCTAACGAGCTCTAACCACGCCGAAATTTCGTTTTCAGTGGTATTATCCACACGTTTGCCTTCAAACTCTCCACGGAGGAACATGGTTTGCAGCACAAAATTACCGCTGAAGCGTTTGTAGAGTTCCACTTGTTTTGCAACGGAATATTCGGAAGAATTCGGACGATCGATTAACCTAACCGTTTCATCAAAAGCGGAATCGAGTTTTAAAATCGGATTTTCTACTTTCTTTAACGCTTCAAAAACCGATGCTTTACCGACGTTCATTCCGTTTGTAAGAACGCTGATTTTGGCTTCGGGAAAGTATTGATCGCGAAGCGAGATGGTATCGTCGATAATTCCGGCAAATTCGGGATGCATGGTGGGTTCGCCGTTTCCGGCAAATGTAATGACATCCAACTTCGTTCCATCTTTTTGTATCGATTGCAACTTATCTTCCATAGCTGCACGCACGTTTTCGCGATCGGGAAGTTTTGTTTTCGTACGAAAATCTTTGTTGAATCCGCATTCGCAATAAATGCAATCGAATGAACACAGTTTGCCGTCGTAAGGCAACAGGTTTACACCTAACGATGAACCCATTCTTCGGCTGTGAATAGGCCCGTAAACTATTTCGTGAAAAAGAATGGTTGACATTTAGTTTTGTAGTTATGAGTTAGAAGTATAGAGTTTATAGTTTTTTGCTTATTCTTCCGTAAACAAGTTCTGTGTAGCATATATTGTTGATAATGTTTGTTTTATTAGTTTTCATAAATAAATGTTATGTTAATTTACACCGATTTTTCCGATTATATTCCGAAAATTACGACTAAATTTCGGATTAGGCACATCTTTGTCAAAGTTTCAAACTTTGACAAAGTTTAGTCAACTTTCTAAAGCCAACTCATAATCTGCTCCGTCCCAAACCCAATCAGTACATACCGCAAAAATTTCCCAATCGTCATCGAAACCATTACCACTGGCACATTCGCCCGCATAAATCCCAATGCTACCAAAATCGCATCGCCGACGGCGGGAAGAAACCCGAAAAAACCCATCACGGCGCCTTTTCCGTGCAGCCATCGGCTCATTTTATCGATTTGTTCCGGTTTTATTTTGAACCATTTCTCCAACCATTGGGTCTTTCCCAATCGACCTAAATAATAGCACGTAGCGCCTCCCGCAGCGTTTCCGATGGTGGCATACAAAATGCACGTCCAAATATCCATCCCTGTGGCTATGAGCGCGGCAAAAACCACTTCGGAACTAAACGGAAGTACCGTTGCCGCCAAAAACGATGCCAACAATAATCCCCAGTATCCGTATTCCGCTAATCCGTCAAGCATATTTTGGCTGTTAGCTTTTAGCCATTGGCAATTGGCTTTGCGTTGAATTGATAAGCCTTTGCGGCAATAACATGGCTATTTTTTCTATTGTTTTATTTCCTAATTTTGAATAACACACTATCTCGCCAATAGCCAACAGCTAATGGCCAATAGCCGGCTAATGCGCTTCCAGCCAATTCTCCCCTACTCCCAGATCCGTTTTCAGCGGAACACGCAATTTATAAGCATTTTCCATCTCTTCGGTTACGATTTTCCGAATATCGGCGAGTTCGTTCACGGGAACGTTGAAGTTGAGTTCGTCGTGCACCTGAAGAATCATTTTCGATTTGAGTTGCGCCTTTTGCAAACGATCGAAAATACGAACCATCGCGATTTTAATAATATCGGCAGCGCTTCCCTGAATGGGCGCGTTTATGGCGTTTCGTTCCGCGTAACCGCGCACAATGGCATTTTTGGAATTAATATCTGCTAAATAACGTTTTCGCCCCGATACGGTTTCCACATAGCCGTTTTCGCGTGCGCGTGCGATGCTTTCGTCCATATAGGCTTTCACTTGCGGAAACGATTCGAAATAACCGTCGATAAGTTCTTTGGCTTCAGCACGCGGGATGTTGAGCCGTTCGGACAATCCGAAAACCGAAATGCCGTAAATAATACCAAAATTAGCGGTTTTAGCCTTGCGGCGCATATCGGACGTAACTTCTTCAATGGGAATTTTATAGATTTTAGCAGCCGTGGCGGCGTGAATATCCTGTCCTTGCGCAAAAGCTTCCATCATATTTTTATCGCCGCTCAAATGCGCCATAATGCGCAACTCGATTTGCGAATAGTCTGCCGAAACAAATGTGCAACCATCATCGGGAATGAAAACTTTACGCATTTCCTTGCCGCGCTCGTCGCGAATGGGAATATTTTGTAAATTTGGGTTCGTGCTGCTCAGTCGGCCGGTTGCCGCAACGGTTTGGTTGAACGATGTGTGCACTTTTCCGCTTCGGGGATTAACCAACAATGGAAACGCGTCAATATAGGTACTTAGCAATTTTTTCAGTCCACGTTGCTCCAATATTTTTTCAATTATCGGGTGTTTGTTGCGCAATTTCTGCAATTCGTCTTCGCTTGTGCTGTATTGTCCGGTTTTGGTTTTCTTGGCTTTTTCGATAATTTTCATTCGGTCGAAAAGCACTTCGCCGATTTGTTTGGGTGAGTTTACGTTGAAATCCATTCCCGCCATTTCGATGATTTCCATTTCAATCTGAATCAACTCTTCGGTCAGCTCTTTAGATAAATCAGCAAGCGCATCCAAATCCAATCGTACACCTGTCCATTCCATGTCGGCAAGCACGTAAACCAGCGGAAGCTCTATGTTGTAAAACAAATCGGAAAGGTTGTTTTCGGCGATTTCCTTTTCTAAAATATGCTTGATTTTGAGCGTAATATCGGCATCTTCGGCGGCGTAATCCGAAACTATTTCGGGTGCGACATCAGCCATCGATTTCTGATTTTTTCCACGTGCACCAATCAATTCTTCTATATGAATGGTTTTGTATTTCAGATACGTTTCCGCCATATAATCCATTCCGTGGCGGAGTTCGGGATTGAGCAAATAATGCGCAATCATTGTGTCGAACAGCTTTCCGCGAACGTGAATGCCGTAATTGCGCAGTTCCAGTATATCGTATTTCAAGTTTTGTCCCACTTTTTCAATGTTTTCGTCTTCAAAAAAAGGACGGAAAATTTCCACTTGCTTTTTCGCTTTGTCCGCATTGGCAGAAATGGGAACGTAATACGCTTCGCCGGTTTTGTAAGCGAACGAAAGTCCCACCAAGTCGCTCAAAAGCGGGTCGGTTCCCGTGGTTTCGGTATCGAAACAAACCGATTTTTGCGCACAAAGTTTTTCGTTCAGTTCCTGCATCTCTTTTTCCGACACAACCATTTTGTATGTGTGCGGTGTGGAGTGAATATCGGTAAAATCGGTTGGTAAATCGTTTACAGTTGCAGTTTCTGTTTGTTCCGATTCTTCAAACATTGCAAATAAATCGCCCTGAACCGGTCCTTTTGGAGTCGGTTTTGTGATGGGTTCTATTTTCAGTACACGTGCAATGAGTGTACGGAATTCCAACTCTTCGAAAATAGTTTTTATGGCTTCTTCGTTCAGTTCTTTTCGTTCGAAATCACTTTCTTCCACATCAATGGGAACATCAGTTTTTATCGTTGCCAAAAACTTGGAAAACAATATCTGTTCTTTGTTTTCTTCAATTTTTGTTTTCAGCGCGCCTTTCAATTTATCGGTATTTTCCAACAAATTTTCTATGGAACCAAACTCATTCAACAGTTTCGCGGCGGTCTTCTCTCCCACTCCGGGACAACCGGGAATATTATCCGATGTGTCGCCCATTAAACCCAATAAATCAATCATTTGGCATGGATTGGCAAGCCCGTATTTTTCCATCACTTTTTTGTCGTCCAACACATCAAAATCGTTGCTGCCATACTTGGGTTTGTAGATGAAAACGTTTGGCTCTACAAGTTGTCCGTAATCCTTATCGGGTGTCATCATATATACATCAAAACGCTCTTTGTCGGCACGTTTGGCAATGGTTCCGATAACATCGTCAGCTTCAAATCCCAACACTTCCAGCACGGGTATATTGTAAGCAGCCAGAATATCTTTAATAATTGGAACTGAGAGTTTTATATCTTCGGGAGTGGCTTCGCGCTGTGCTTTATAGGCTTCAAACTCCGTATGCCGAAATGTTGGTCCGGGCGGATCGAAAGCGACGGTAATATGCGTGGGATTTTCTTTTCGGAGCACATCTTCGAGCGTATTAACAAAACCGAAAATTGCCGATGTATTTTGTCCTTTGGAGTTTACACGCGGATTTTTTATGAATGCGTAATATGCTCTGTAAATCAATGCATAAGCATCCAGTAAAAATAACTTTTGTTTGGTCATATAAAAATGAATATTTCTTTTTAAAGTGTAAAGTTACTAATATTTGCTTGCTTTGAGATGATTTCTTTTTAAATTTGCGTTTCTAATTAATGGGAAATGGATCAAAGTGAGGTTATAAAAGAGTCGTTGTCTAACGAGTTAAATCAATTTGGTATTTATCTTCGGAGAGCTTTAGAAACTGATAATAAAAGAATTTCCGACATTGTTGAACATGCTTTCAAGGTGGATGGCAAGCGGATAAGACCAATGTTGGTTTTTTTGGTAGCAAAGTGTTGTGGTGAAATAACGCCTGCCACGTATCACGGTGCGGTTACAGTGGAATTGTTGCATTCGGCAACTCTTATGCACGACGATGTGGTGGATGAGGCTCAAACGCGGCGGGGGCAGCTTTCTGCAAATGCGGTTTTCGATAATAAACGTTCTGTATTGGCCGGCGATTATGTATTGTCATCGGCGTTGCGTGAAAGCGTGAGAACCGAAAATCTGGAAATCATGGATCTTATTTCTGAACTCGGGCAGAATCTGGCTGAAGGAGAACTGAATCAGTACTCGCTTGCCAATGAGATTATTATCGATGAAGAAGAATATTTTGAAGTTATTGAAAAGAAGACAGCTTCGCTACTTTATGTCTGTGCAAAAATTGGTGCTATTACTGCCGGCGCAGATAGATTTACGATAGATGAATTTGGAAAAGTAGGCCGTTTATTAGGCATCGCCTTTCAAATTAGAGATGATATTTTCGATTATTACAAAGCCGATGTTGGTAAGCCTACCGGTAACGATATTCGTGAAGGAAAAATTACGCTTCCGCTTATTTATGCGCTAAAAAATGCACCAAAAGAAATTTCGGACGAAATGATGAATATCGTTTGTTCATCAGATTTTTCGTCCGAAAATATTGAAATTCTTCTTAATTTTGCCAAAAACAACAACGGTATCGAATATGCTCAAAAAACCATGGAAAAATATCTGGAGGAGGCTGAGCAAATTATTAAAAATGTTTCAATAAACAATGAATTCAGAATACTGTTGAATATGTTGTTGATGTATTTGAAAAACAGATTGTTCTAATTTTACTTCTTTACGGGAATACTTCCCAATTGTTTTATATTTTGCAAATCGGTGTAATCGTATAAGTAAAATCCATCCTCACCAATCATAAAGAGAAACTTGTTCAATGGGATTACATCGAACGTTTTTATATCCTTAAAATGTGCTATCAAATTATTGTTGATATTCAATTTATCGGCAACATTGTAAACTTTTAGCCCATCGTCGCACAAAAAGAGAGTATTTTTATCAATACCCAAGCCGTAAGGCGCTTTCATGTTGTAAGTTGCTATCAAATTGTTTGTTTTGTAATCATCGGATAACTTCACTACATCCAAAACATTTACAGTGGCATTTGGAGCTCTGTTGCAGGTAACGCCGGAACGTAGTGTTATGTATGCATATCCGTCTTGTACAACAACCGGGTCGCAAGTGGTTACGTGACGAAATGAACTGATTTGGCGCGGTGCCGATGGATTTACCAATTCGAGAATAATCATGCCATCGGTTGTTCCTAAAAACATATGATTATCGTACAAAAACATGGTTTCCACGTTCCAGCCAATGGATTGGGTAACCACTTTTTGCGGTTTTGATGCTTCTGAAACGTTGAAAACGAACAATTGATGTCGATCTGCGGTGTAAAGAAAATTGTCATATAGTCCGAATCGAGCCATGGATCCACCTTTGCCGAACGATGTACTGGAGATGCCGCCGGTATTAGCGTTTAGAGCATCAAAACTGAAATTTGGACTTTTATGATAAGTTTCCCAGCCATAATAAACGGGATAAACGGTTTGTTCCTCCAATTTATTATGTTCTCTTTTCTGCTCCCAGCCTACAACTACGCCTTTTTCTTTATTTACGTTGCCGGTTCTATATTCATTTTCGGTTGGCGGTACAGCATACGGAAAAATATCTTTCAAACGATTCACTTCCTTTATTTTGTTTACATCTGCTACATCCAGCGCTACCAAATCGATATAACTATCGGCGTAAAGAATATTGTTTTTTACAGCTATATCCACGCAGCCGGGAACTTCTACAAAAGAAATATTCTTGGGATTTGATGGTACCGAAACGTCAACTACGTGAAAACCTTTCATTTTTTCGACAATCAATAAATAATTGTCTTTAAAATAAATTTTACCGGGTTTTTCTAAATCCTTTGCCGGTAATGTTTTCACAGCGCTTCGTAAATCGGAATAACTTAAATAAACGGGTACGTTTGCCATATAATCTTCGGTGTAGGTATCCATACAAGACGAAGATAGAATTATCAAAAGAAGATAAAAAACAAATTTTATATTTTTCATAATGAGATAGTTAAAAAATTAGACCAAGTTTTAAAGAGAGTCGGTTATAATCGACATTTAGGTTATAATCTTTTTCTTTGTTATTATATCGAAGTCGATGAAACCTATATCCAGCCGAAAAAGTAAAACTTATATTCGATTGGGTTTGCCACATAACTCCAAGTGAGGGATTGAGCAAAATTCCGCCTTTTGCCTCCAGTTCGGTATCGTGCGGAATTGTTGGACCTGGCCAAAACTGTCCCGAGTTGTTTGGCATTATATGCCGCACTTTTGTGCGCGATCCTTCAATGGGAATTTGATATCCAACTTGGAGCATCGCAAACGGAGAAACCCGATTATTGTTGAGTTTGTAAACTCCGTTTAAGGTTACCGGAAGATATGTTTCTTTGTAGAACTCTACTCCTACTCCGGCTCCGGCAGATAGTTTTTCGAAAAATTTGTAATTTACCGATGTGTGAAAAATAAGCGGCATTTTGTTGGTATTGTCGGGATTTCCGGGTAAAATTCCCAATTCGCTAAAGATAAAATATTTCTTAGTTTTGGAAATATTTTCCTCGAGGTTGCTTTCCTCCTCTGTTTTGTTTGCTACGGTTTTTTTCTTGGTAATTTTTACCACTTCCGATGCATCCATAACAAAAGATTCGTTATCGGTTATAATTCTAATTTTGTTTAACTCAGAGGAATAGATGTATTCTCCTCTGATAATACGTCCATCTTTTAATTCGATGTAACCTTTTTCAACTTTCGGACTAAAAACCTCATTGCCCGATTGTGCTCTAACACCGTGCAGCAAGCATATAAGCAAGCTAAGCAATGCAATACGTTTAATCATAATATTAATTTATAAATTTCAGATAATTGGGTTGCCTGTAATATATAGATGGATAAATTGAAAAAACGTTGCACCAAAATGTGAATTTTTCTCGTTTTTAACATTTAACTTGAATAATAAAAAAAATATCACCCCAATTTGAGGTGATATTTTAAATCCATTAATCTGTTATTTTATTGAATGTCAATTTGTTTTGCTTTGGATGCTTTTTCTTCTTCTTTTATTGTCGGTATTTCAACCGTTAGTACACCGTTTTCTACTTTAGCCGATATTTTTTCGTTTTCGATGTTATCGGGTAAAATCATTCTGCGTGTGAACTGCGTGTAAGAAAATTCGCGTCTTAAGTACGTTCCTTTTTTATCCTCCAATTCGTTTTTCTTTTCAAAGCAGATAACCAGATTATTATCTTCATCTACGCTTACGTTACAATCTTCTTTGGTCATTCCGGGTGCGGCCACTTCAACCAAAAAACCGCCTTCGTTTTGCTGAATATTGATTGCCGGTACCGATTTGTTGTTGTTTGTAACCCATTCGTTACCAAAAAAATCGTTGAAAACACTAGGCAGCCAAGTGTTGGTTCTTCTAATAATTGTCATAATTTATCCTTTCTTTTTTGTTAATAATTCGGTTTTATAATGTATCTTTTGTGATACATCATAAAAACTCCAAATTATGTGCCGATGTATTTTTTTGGCTTTTTCAGAATAAAATGCGACAATATGTCTTGAAAAATTTAGGTTTAGGTTAAAAAACAAACAATTACGTGTCAAAATGGCAGTTGAGGATAAGTGTTTTTTCCTATTTACTACGCTACTATTTTTAGAAACTGTTTTGACGGATTCAAAATAGTTTCTTATAAGTTTTCACAAAAAAACAGGAACTATTGCTTCCAAAGTTCCCGTTCGTGAATAAATATTTTTTGTGTTAATACTTCAATACCGATTTAGCTTCAATATCTTTCGCATCTTTTATCGGCACCAACGTGAAACCCCATTTGTAATTTTTGTTTGCCGGCAATGTGTATTCGGGTAGGGGAGCAGCGCCCCAACTGTTGTATCCAGCTACGCCCTGTTGTTTCAAATCTATGCATACTTCAACGAAATTACGAGGCGAAATGTCGTTGATATGCGTTTGGCGTGGTTTGCGATTGCGTGCGTCTTCGTCTTTGCGTGCAACAATTTCTTCGCTGCTGAAATTGTTCCACTGATAGGGTTTATCGACGGCATCTTCGCCGTCAAAATCTTCCACCGTGTTGCGTAACGCATTAAATCCGATAGTTTTATCCGCAACCACTAGCAATCCATTTTTGGCGCCCGAAAGTGCAACCCAACGCGTATCGGTACGATGCCCGTTTTCTTGCGGACGAACATACGGGAAATACATATCGTCGGCAGTTGTTGTGTAACGCCCAACTTTCGATCCCGATGCACGGTCAACGTAATTTTCGCCCGGGCCACGGCCAAAATATTCAATATTATTCATTGCCACAGGCAAGCGGAAACGTACGCCGATACGCGGAACCACTAATCCTGCCGATGCTTTGCGGGCAGCCGTTGCTTCGGGCGATGCGGTTGGCATAAGCATGGCTTCAGATGCTTCAATTTTAGTGGCTTCCATATCGGTAGAGTGGAATTCTACGTCCACTTTTACTACTCCTGACGGATGAATTTTATATTTTACTGTATAAAGATTTCCGGCTGCAAGCAGATAAGTGGTTTCCACAACAGCTGCGCTACCTTGCACGTAAGCCTTGCTATCAATAACGTTGAAATTGCGGCTCGATTGTTTCCAGATTTGTAAGCGATGAGGATTGCCGTTTCCGTAATCGTTATCGTTAGGCGCACGCCAGAAGTTGGGCTGAATACCGAAACCTTTATCGAAATACTCCGTTCCGTTTACTTTGTACGATGTAACCATGCCGCTTTTTTTATCGAAAGTGAGATTTACTGACGAAGAATTTACACGAATTTCATTATTATTTGTCGTAATATTCAATTTAGGTAGATTGGAAGAAATTCCCGGACCTACCAACGCCAATTTTTCTTCGCCAATCGGCAATTTATATTGTTCGTAAGCCACCAAATGATTTGCCGGAACGAGTAGGGCGGCAGTTTTCTGAATTACTTCGAAATTAACGAAATATTCTATGCCTGGTTTTGTTTTCAAATTACTCACGGGAACTGTTACATTAGCCGATTGTTGTGGTTGCAAAGACACATTCAATGTTCCTTCCGAAATCTTCTTTCCGTTTTCGGTAATGTTGTATCTGAATGTATAATTATCTGTGTTTGAGAAATATTGACGATTAATTACCTTGAAAGTCCCTTTTGCCAAATCTACTGCTTCCACTGCAAAATTCTGATGCGTATATTTCACTTCCGCTATGGCGGGGTGGGGAGTACGGTCGGGATTTACCAATCCGTTACATAAGAAGTTTCCATCGCTCGGCATATCGGGACCGCCGTAATCGCCACCATATTTCCAGAAATGACGGCCGTTTTCGTCCACAGCGTCCATTCCCTGATCAACCCAGTCCCAAATATAGGCACCTTGCAGGTTGGGATATTTGTAAATAGCTTGCCACTGCAAATCGAGATTTCCGCTCGAGTTACCCATCGCATGTGAATATTCTGATGGCACTACCGGACGGTCGCTACCTTTTTTACCGATTTCTTCCAACCAAGCTGCGCTGGGGTATTGCGGAACGTACATATCGGTATTCATTTCCCACAATCCGCGTTCGTAATTCACCGGACGGTTCATAAAACCGCGTTCCTGATCTTTCAGATATTTGTATGTATGATAGAAATTGATACCGTTTCCGGCTTCGTTTCCGAGCGACCAAATAGCCACTGCCGGCTGGTTTTTGTTGCGTTCGAACATATTTACCGTTCTGTCCATGTGCGTTTGTTCCCATTCGGGATGTTTCGCCAGCGACGCTTGTCCGTAATACATTCCGTGCGACTCGATATTGGCTTCGTCGTACACGTATAAGCCATATTCAGCACATAATTCGTAGAAACGGCGTTGTTGCGGATAGTGAGCCAGACGTACGGTGTTGATGTTGTTTTGTTTCATCAATTCAAAATCGCGGCGCATGATGTCTTCCGTTACATAATGTCCGGTTTTTGGGTTGGTTTCGTGAATGTTAACTCCTTTTAGTTTGATGGGTTGTCCATTAACTAAAAACAATCTGTCGGTTCTGTCACCGGTTTTTACAGCTTTAATTTCGAAACGGCGGAATCCAACTGAGTAGGGAACTACTTCACCGGAATTTTCACCTTCTTTCTTTACGGTGATAAAGAGTTTGTAAAGATTGGGATGTTCAGATGTCCACGTAGCAACATCAGAAAGTTGTGCGGAAAATTTAACAGAATTTTCTCCGAAGCCTTTAACGTCAATCTGTTTCGTACCGGAAGCAACGATTTTTCCAATAGAATGATATAGCTCGTAAGAAACTTGTGCATATGAAACACCGCCATCGTAGTTGCTGACGGTGGTTTCGAGTTCGAAAATTCCGTTTTTATAGGTATCGTCTAATGTAGATTTCACGCGAAAATCGCGTAACGATGTTTTCGGTTGCGACCATAAAAACACATCACGTTCAATGCCACTGATGCGCCAAAAATCCTGCGCCTCAAGATACGAACCGGTGCTCCAGCGGAAAATTTTGAGTACGAGTGTGTTTTTACCCGGTTTCACGTATTTATTTATGCGAAATTCGGCAGCTGTTTTGGAGTCTTCGCTGTAGCCCACTTCTTTTCCGTTAATGTAAACGTAAACACCCGATTTTGCGCCGTCTAGAGTTAGGAAAATTTCACGATCACTCCAATCTTGAGGAATATCAATTTCACGACGATACACGCCCACCGGATTTTCTTCAGGTAAATAGGGTGGCGCCATTTTCGGGAGGCGTGTTTTGGGATCGCGTTCCACAAATTCATACGGGTGATTTACGTAAATAGCCGTGCCGAAACCTTGTATTTCCCAGTTTCCGGGAACCTTGATATCTTTCCAGCTAGTAAGCGAAACCACAGAATCGGTAACGTTTTCGGGTAGCTGTTTGTAAGCGTCCACGAAATAAAACTTCCATGTTCCGTTGAGCGAAATATAGTATTTGCTATTCTTATAAGGAATTTTCAGCGCATCTGATTTATTATCATATGTCATAAACTGCGTGCGAGGGTACTCTCTATTTACCTGCACCACGTTTATGTCTTGCCAGTAAGGCAATTTTCGTTGATTGGAAGTCATTCTGCTCTCTTGAGCGTTTGAATAGCCGATTGATGAAAGCCCAATCGCTAATGCTAAAGCTAAAAAGTTGAATTTCATTATAGAGAATTTTTGATGTATTATTTGTTTTTTATTTCGTTTAACAAGATGTCTGCCAGTCTGCTTGCCCCTACTCGGAAATATGAATTGTTGCACCACTCATCGCCTAAAATTTCTTTTACGAGAGTATAATATTTCACTGCATCTTCAACCGATGCTACTCCCCCCGAAACCTTGAATCCGGCTTTATTTCCTGTTTTATCGTAATACGATTTTATAGCATTACACATCACATAAGCCGCTTCAAGAGAAGCTCCCGGGTATACTTTTCCTGTAGATGTTTTCAAGAAATCGGCTCCCGAGTAAAGCGAAAGGATAGAAGCTTTGTGAATATTTTCTGCCGATTTTAATGCTCCGGTTTCGAGGATTACTTTTAGGGTTGCTCCGTGACAAGCGTGTTTAATTTCGGATAATTCTTCGCACATTTCTTCATATTCTTTGTCGAGAAATAGCCCCAGATTGATAACAACATCTATTTCATCTGCTCCGTCAGCTACTGCAAGTGCAGTTTCGGCGATTTTTACTTCGGTAAAGGTTTGAGAACTCGGAAATCCTGCCGATACACAAGCGATTTTGACATCAACCGTTAGCGCTTCCTTGACAGTTTTAGCAAAATTTGGGAATACGCAAATGGCAGCTACATTCTGTAATTCGGGATTGTTATCATCAAAAACGTTCACCTTTTCAGTGAATTTCCAAACATCTTCCTTCGAGTCCGTAGTATTGAGTGTTGTCAGATCGATGCATGAATAGATTTTTTTATATACTTCCTGTGTATTGTTTTTGCTAAATTTATCAGCGATAATTTTATTTACTTTATCTGTAATTTGAGCATCATTAAGTATTAATGAATGCTTTTTCAACACACTGCTATATTTACTTGTAGTATCCATATTATCAATTAAATAAATATTTATTCTTTTGTAGATTTAAATTAAATACATTAATAGTTTAACTAATTATATTAATAGTTGTTTTATTATAATTTTGAATTCTCTTTATGTCTTTTCCCATCTCTTTGTGTTTTTTTCTCGATATTTTTCTGCAAAGCATCCGTTAGATCCACTCCGGTTTGATTGGCCAGACAAAGCAATACCCAAAGGACATCCGCCATTTCATCAGGAAGGTTTTTCTCCAAATCGGATTGTTTAAACGATTGGTCGCCGTATGTTCGCGCCATGATGCGCGCTAATTCGCCCACTTCTTCCGTGAGAATTGCCATATTGGTTAGTTCGCTAAAATAGCGAACGCCGTAGGTTTTAATCCAATTATCTACTTGTTGTTGAGCTTCTTGTAGGGTCATAATATTTCTTCTTTACCTATCTTTGTCAAAGTTTTGAACTTTGATAAAGTTGAGAATTCATTTTTGTGCCACGTGGAACATTATTCTTTATTTTTAGAATCTATCCAAATGGTAACGGGGCCGTCATTTATTAATTCTACCTGCATATCCGCGCCAAATTCGCCTGTTTGCACGGGTTTTTGGAGTATTTCCGATAGGGTTTCACAAAATCGTTCGTATAACGGAACGGAAATATCGGGTTTAGCGGCGCGGATGTACGACGGACGGTTTCCTTTTTTGGTGCTGGCATGCAGCGTAAACTGCGAAACCACCAGAATTTCGCCTCCAATTTCCAATACAGATTTATTCATTACGCCATTTTCATCGTCAAATATACGCAAATTAATGGTCTTTTTACACAAAAAATCGATATCTTCTTCGTTGTCCGAATTTTCTATGCCGACCAGCAGCAGCAAACCCTGCTTGATACTGCTTTTGCAGTTTCCGTGAATATGAACTGCCGCTTTTGAAACACGCTGGATGAGAAGTCGCATAAATAAATGTTTTAATTGCCTGTTTTAGAAATTTGAACTCTTTGTTTTTGTAATTAGTGATAATTTATCGAAGATTATCACTAATTATCCTTTCCGTTTATCCACTTCCAAATAATTTCGCCTTTGCTTTTACCGATTACTTCTTTTATGTTTTCTTCGCTGGCTTCTTTGAGTCGCTTGATGCTTTTGAAGTGGGAGAGAAGTTTCTTTTTGGTTTCTTTTCCGATTCCTTTAATTTGGTCGAGTTCTGAGACGACTTGCGATTTGCTTCTTTTATTTCGATGATGCGTGATTCCGAAACGATGCGCTTCGTCGCGAAGTTGCTGAATGAGTTTTAACGTTTCGGAATTTTTGTCGATATAGAGCGGAACGGAGTCTTCAGGGAAATAAATTTCTTCCAATCGTTTGGCGATACCGATAATGGCAATTTTTCCGTAAAGACCGATTTTCTGAAGCGAATTTACAGCAGCATGAAGTTGTCCTTTACCACCGTCAATTACAATAAGTTGGGGTAGGGAAGCGCCTTCGTTAAGCGCGCGAGAGTAGCGTCTGTGAATAATCTCGGCCATTGATGCGAAATCATCGGCTCCTACGACGGTCTTAATGTTAAAATTTCTATAATCTTTTTTTGATGGTCTGGCTTTTTTAAAAACTACACATGCCGCCACGGGATTTGTTCCTTGAATATTGGAATTGTCGAAACATTCGATGTGCCATGGAATTTCTTTCAAGTGGAGATCTTTTTGTACAGTTGTTAAAATTCGGATAACTCGTTGTTCAGGATTTAACATTTCCGATTTTTTCAATTTATCCACTTTAAACTGCTTTACATTTTTTTCGGAAAGCTCCAAAAGTTTGCGTTTATCACCACGTTGAGGAACAGAAAAAGTTACACCTGTTAGTTTTAAGTCAGGAATAAACGGAACGATAATTTCCTTTGATTCACTGCCAAAACGTTGACGCATTTCCACAATGCCTAGTCCCAGAAGTTCTTCGGGTGTTTCGTCCAGTTTTTTTCTATACTCGAAGGTATAGGCTTGAATAACAGCGCTATTTACTACATGGAGATAGTTTATATAGGCGGAGTTTTCGGCTTGTGTGAAGCCAAAAACATCTAAATTGTAATGGATATTGCTTACTACTTGCGATTTTTCCCTAAAACTTCGAATTAAGAATAGCTTTTCCTTTAATCGTTGTGCTTCCTCAAAACGAAGACTGTCGGCACAATGCTGCATTTCATCGGTAATTTGTTTTTCGATAAGGGAAATATTTCCTTTTAGAATTTCGGTAATTTCAGCGATATTCTTGTTATAATTTTCTGAGGATTGTAAGCCTACGCAGGGAGCATCGCATCGTTTTATATGATACTCGAGACATACTTTGAACTTTCCGGCTGCAGTGTTTTCGGGTGTCAAGCTAAGCGTGCATGTCCTAATTTTATAAATTTTTCGGAAAACTTCAATAAGTGCATCTACTGCAGCGACTGATGTATAAGGGCCAAAGTATTTTGAACCGTCTTTTACTATGTTTCTTGTTTTGAAAACTCGTGGAAAAGGTTCATTTTTTATAACAATAGATGGATAGGATTTATCATCCTTCAGCATCACATTATATCGTGGTTTAAGCTCTTTTATGAGGTTGTTTTCGAGAAGAAATGTATCTTCTTCCGTATTTACCACGATATATTTTATCTGGCGAATATTTCGTACGAGTATCCGTGTTTTTGGATTTTCTTGGTATTTATTGAAATACGACGATACTCTTTTCTTCAAGTTCTTGGCTTTACCAACATAGATAATTTTGCCCTTTTCATCCAAAAATTGATAGCAGCCTGGTCCTTGAGGAATTATTTTTAGCGTATCGCGTATCTCCTGCCTCATATTTCGTATTTAAGTATAGTGCTTACTTCCACATCTTCGGGAAATAAAGTGCGGCCATTAAGAGCTTCCAGCTCTATTAAAAAATTGATATATATTTTCTTTGCTTGCATTTTTTTTACCAGTTTGTAGGCTGCAGCCATGGTGCCTCCGGTAGCCAATAGATCATCGTGAATTAAAACAATATCATTTCCCGATATAGCATCTTCATGAATCTGAATGGTGTCTTCGCCATACTCTTTCGTGTATTTTTCTTCAATAACTTTGTAGGGGAGCTTTCCCGGTTTGCGGATGGGTACAAATCCTGCGTTTAATCTAATTGCGAGTTCTGGTCCCATGAAAAATCCTCGCGATTCGATGCCAACTACTTTTGTAATGCCTTTATTTTTGTACCGTTCGTAAAGAATGTCCGACAACTCTTTCAGATGCATCGGCGATTGAAATAAAGTGGTAATGTCTTTAAATTGAATACCTTTAATGGGGAAGTCAGGAATGTTTCTGACTGCAGCGGTTAATGTCTCAATACTCATTGATATAATTGTTAAAATGACTTGCTTTTGGAGTGTTCCACGTGGAACATTTATTGTTTTATCTGCCTAAAAGAACAAGCAGCACCGAAATGTCGTTTGGTGAAACTCCCGGTATTCGACTTGCTTGAGCAATAGTTTCGGGATTGATGCTCGTTAATTTTTCACGTGCTTCGGTGGATAGCGATTGAATCCCATTATAGTTGAATTTATCTTTAATTCGAATATTTTCCAATCGATTTATTTTGTCGGCCATCAGCTTTTCTCGCCTGATATAGCCCTCGTATTTTATCTTAATATCTGCCGATTCGATGATTTCTTCTCTTCTGTCTTTGATGTTCGAGAGCAGCTCTTTTAACGGTGCCACTTCTCTTGACATTACTTCTAAATCGATATGTGGACGGGTGAGAAGATCGATAAGTTTTACACCGTGTTTAAGCGGAGCGGTGTTTAGAGTTTCTAAAAATGGATTTATCCTGTCGGCTTTGATGGAAAAGTTGCTCGCGAAATCGATGATTTTTTGAACCTCTTGTTGTTTTTTCTCTAACAGAAGCATCCTTTCTGATGTTGCCAATCCAAGTTCGTGCGCCCGCTGTGTAAGTCTTTCGTCGGCGTTGTCTTGGCGTAGCAGAATGCGATATTCGGCTCTCGATGTAAACATTCTATACGGTTCATCTACGCCTTTTGTGATAAGATCATCGATTAATACGCCGATATATGCTTCGTCTCTTCGAAGTGTAAACTCTGTTCCACCGTGGCAGTTTATGTGAGCATTAATTCCGGCAATGATTCCTTGTCCACCGGCCTCTTCGTATCCCGTGGTTCCATTTATTTGTCCGGCAAAAAATAGATTTTTCACCAGTTTTGTTTCGAGTGTCGGATTCAGCTGGCGAGGATCAAAAAAGTCGTATTCAATAGCATATCCCGGACGAAAAATATGTACATTCCTAAAAGCCGGAACAGCTTGCAGCGCTTCCAACTGTGTTTGCAAGGGTAGGGAGGACGAAAAACCGTTGAGGTAGTATTCGTGTGTGGTTTCACCTTCGGGTTCGAGAAAAAGTTGATGGCTCGTTTTATCGGAAAACGTAACAATTTTTGTTTCGATACTCGGACAATAACGTGGTCCAATGCTTCGAATTTGTCCGTTATACAATGGTGAGTCGTGCAATCCTTTGCGAAGCAAATCGTGCACTTCATTCGATGTGTAAGTTATCCAACAACTACGTTGGTTAAGTTCACGCTGAACGTTATCCAGATAGGAGAATTTGTGAAAGTCTATATCTCCCGGCTGCTCTTCCATCAGTGAAAAATCAACACTTCTGCCGTCTATACGCACGGGAGTTCCGGTTTTCATTCTATCGGTTTTGAAACCGATTTCTTGTAGCTGTTCCGTCATTCCAAAAGAAGCTGGCTCCGACATTCGCCCACCACCAATTTGCACTTTACCTATATGAATTAAACCGTTGAGAAATGTACCATTGGTGAGGATTATAGATTTTGCAAAAAACTTAACTCCCATGTGCGTTTTTACACCTGTTACCGCGCCATTTTCAAAAAAAAGATCTGTAACAGTGTCTTGCCACATCTGTAAGTTGGGCGTGTTTTCGATAATTTCGCGCCATGTATCAATGAATTTTGCACGATCGCTTTGTACACGAGGACTCCACATGGCAGGTCCTTTGGAGCGATTGAGCATGCGGAATTGTATGGCGGTTTTATCACTTACGATTCCCATTTGTCCGCCCAGCGCATCAATCTCACGCACAATTTGTCCTTTTGCAATGCCGCCCACGGCAGGATTACAACTCATTTGGGCGATTTTGTTCATATCCATTGTTATAAGCAATGTTTTTGAGCCCAAATTAGCTGCGGCTGTGGCCGCCTCGCAGCCGGCATGACCGGCACCAACTACAATTATATCGTATTTAAAATTCATTTCTTACTTTGCAAACATGCAAAGATACAAAAAAAGCAGAAGTGAATATGCTTGTAAGATGTTAATTGAGTGAAAACAAACTTACTTAATATAGACTTTTAAGTAAATTGGTAAGTGGTCACTATATCCGCCTGTGTAGTGATTTCTATACGTTCTGTTGGTGTTTACACGACCCTTTTTATCGAAATGCAGCAGATATTTTGGGTTGAAAACATCGGCATATTCAGGCTTGCAGTCAAATTTATCGGAGAGAAGCATATTACCGGATACGATAAACTGATCGAACAATAACCAGCCTTTGTGATATGTTGAGCCAATACCTTTTTTATGCCTAAGATATGTTAGGTTATACAATTTGAGATTGACAATATTGTCGAACGATTTTTGTGCTCCTAAAACTTCGTCAATGCTGTTGTCATCAGGTGTATCGTTGAAGTCGCCCATTATAATTACATTTGCATCAGGTTTTTCATTGAGCACTTTATAAACTGCATTATGTAATTCGCTTGCCACGAAATAACGTCTGTGTTCCGATTTATCAGTGCCTTCTCGGCGTGATGGAAAGTGAACAACGAAGATATGGAATAGTTCATCAAACGTAGTTTTGCCTTTCACATGAAGGATGTCGCGTGTGCGATCTTCAATTCCGGGAAGTTGGACGAGGATTGGGGTGGATTCGAGAATAATAAAAGATTGTGTATTGTATATCAGAGCTACATCTGAACCGCGTTCATCGGGACTATCGTAGTGGATGAAACTGTAATGACTTATCCCTTTCCTCTGTAAACCGCTGAGAATATTTATCATTACATTTTTATTTTCAATTTCGGCTAAGCCGATAATATCGGGAATTTCCGGTTTTACAATGTCTTTGATAACAAATGTTAACTTATTCATTTTATCGTTAAATTTTTTTTCATCCCATCTTAACCTTCCTTCAGGAGTGAATTCACTGTCCATTATATGGGGATCATCAATGGTATCATAAAAATTTTCGGTATTGTAAAACATGAAAGAAAACGAGGCAGGCATATTACTAATTTTATCCGGTTGGTATTTATGAATATATATGTATCGTATTGATTTATAGATGAATAATCTGTTTTATGATTAGTCTCAGAGCTCTGTTTTCGGCTTTTCTCATTCTTTGAGAATCGATTTCACTTTTGTCGTCAATCCCACACAAATGAAGAATTCCATGAATGATAACCCGATGCAGTTCTTCCATAAAATCGGTATTATACTTTTGTGAAT
>JAUNUM010000096.1 GCA_030538215.1 Bacteroidia bacterium | reverse complement strand
AACAAGTTTTTGTTTATTAGCACTGCTGACAATAATATAAAGTAATTGAGACGATCTACTTAATCATGAATAAAACGAATATTTTTTGTTACTTTGTACTAACTTAAACATCGTTTTGTTGTTTAAATACTATCAACAGATTGAAAATATGAGTAAAAGAACATCTATTACAGAACCTGCATCGAAACCGAAAAAGAAAGAATTGGGACAATCGGTTATCAGCTTTCTGACCCAAAACAAAGAAAAACAGTTCAATTACAAACAGATAGCGGCTGCTCTCAATATACGGGGCGAAGAAGGCCGCAGGGTATTGGTAAAAGTACTTGATCGTCTTCGTGATGAAGATGTGTTGCTGGAAACTTCGCGTGGAAGATATCGGTTGAATAATCGTGGATTGGTACTGGAAGGGCGCTTTGAGAGAAGAAGTAACGGCAAAAACTTTTTTGTGCCCGACGATGATGGCAACATTATAAACATTCCCGAACGAAACAGCAAACATGCCATGAACGGCGATCGCGTGCGTGTCCAATTATTGGCAAAACGAAAACGTGCCGATACCGAAGGAACCGTTATTGAAATTCTGGAACGTGCTCAAACCCGCTTTGTGGGCGTACTGGAAGTGCAAAAACATTTCGCTTTTTTGGTTATGGATAGCAAGTTTTTGGCCAACGATATTTTTGTTCCCACAGATGAACTTAACGGTGCCAAAAACGGAGATAAAGTAGTGGTGGAAATTGTGGAATGGCCCGAAAAAGCAAATAATCCCGTGGGGAAAGTTATTGATATACTGGGTAAACCCGGAGATAACACCACCGAGATGCACGCCATTCTGGCACAGTATGATTTACCTTACAAATATCCGGAAAAGGTTGAAAAAGCTGCCGATTTAATCGCTGCCGAAATTACCGAAAAGGATTTGGCTAAGCGCGAAGATTTTCGCAATGTATTTACCATAACCATCGACCCGAAGGATGCCAAAGATTTCGACGATGCTCTTTCGCTCCGGAAACTTTCGCCTACAAGCTGGGAAGTGGGTGTGCACATTGCCGACGTAACGCATTATGTGAAACAGGGCGATATTATCGATAAAGAAGCAGAGGCACGGGCTACATCCGTTTATCTGGTTGACAGAACCATTCCGATGCTTCCCGAAAAACTGAGCAACGGGCTGTGTTCTCTTCGTCCCAAGGAAGATAAGTTGTGCTTCTCGGTTATTTTTGAACTCAATGAGCAGGCCGAAATTAAAAAGTCGCGTATTGTCCGTACGGTGATAAATTCCGACAGCCGGCTCACGTATGAAGAAGCGCAAACGGTAATAGAAACAGGCAAAGGCGATTTCTCAACCGAAATATTGGTGATGAACGATTTGGCACAGAAACTTCGGCAAAAACGATTTGCCAATGGAGCCATCAACTTTGAACGGTATGAGGTGAAATTCAATCTCGATGAAAAAGGAAAACCGTTGGGCGTATATTTCAAAGAATCGAAAGAGGCAAATCACCTGATAGAAGAGTTTATGCTTTTAGCAAACCGCACTGTTGCCGAGTTTATAGGTAGAGTTGCGAAAGGAAAAAGCGCGAAAACCTTCGTTTATCGTATCCACGATATTCCCGATCCCGAAAAATTGGATACGCTCAATACGTTTATCCTGCGATTCGGACACAAAATAAAAACCGAAGGAAGTAAGGTTGATGTAGCAAAAAGCATCAATTCGTTGCTGGATAAAGTGCAGGGACGTCCCGAAGAAAATCTGGTAGAAACTATTGCTATTCGCACGATGTCTAAGGCAGTTTATTCCACTAAAAATGTGGGGCATTACGGCTTGGCTTTCGAATATTACACGCATTTTACATCGCCCATCCGTCGTTATCCCGATATGATGGTTCACCGTTTGCTGGAGCGTTATTTGGATGGTGGTCGTTCCGTTTCTCAGGCAGAGTTGGAAGCGGATTGCAAGCACAGTTCCGATATGGAACAAGTGGCTGCCAATGCCGAGCGCGACTCAATTAAGTACAAGCAGGTGGAGTTTATGTCGGACAAAATTGGGAAAGTGTACGATGGCGTGATTTCGGGAATTACCGAATGGGGTATTTACGTGGAAATAAACGAGAATAAATGCGAAGGGATGATTCCTATTCGCGAACTGGATGACGATTTTTATGAGTTGGACGAAAAGAATTATCGCTTGGTCGGTCGTCGTACAAGACGTGAATATCGCCTTGGACAACCGCTTTCCATACAAGTAGCACGTGCCAATTTGGAGAGAAAACAATTGGATTTTGTACTGGCGTAACCGTTTGGCCGACTTTCGGGTTGACGGGTGAAAAAACTAAACAATTGATTTATGGGATATAAATCTTGGATAACTCTTTATCTAACCCATCCCCCTGCGGGTACTTCCCTTTATCAAAAGGGAAGAGTTACGGGCTATGAGTAGTTGTTGATGAGAGATATATGACCTGCACAACTGTCCCCTTATTGTTAAGGGGACGAGCGGAGCGGGTGGGGTTAAAAAAGATTAATTTTCTTTCCTGAAAAATGAAGTTTTGCTAAACGCGTGCTGAAAAAAGACCGGACCTTGAAATTCGGTTTTTTGCCATTTTTGCGGGTCATTGAGTTCCGGAAATCCTACAAGGTAATACTGCCTGTCGGAGTTGTCCACAATTAAATAGCCGCCTTTTTTAATGTGTGGTATTGCCAATTTTATACAACTGTTTCGTGCTCTGCCGTCCACCACAATAATATCGAAATACTCTTTGGGAAAAGCTTCAATAGCTTTCACGTATTTTTCGTACGAAAGTCCGACAGATTTTTTGTCTTTTGAAACAAAATCATCGGGGTTTTGATAATTCTTCTGCTCAAAGTTATCGATTTTCTCACCCGAAATTTTCTTGAAATCCACATTTTGAATATTTAACTCATCTAATTTTTCTTTTAAAAATCCGCTCCATATACTATCGTGCTCAATGGTGGTGACGTGTTGGCAACGTGAAGCGAAAAATAGTGTTGAGCCGCCCGAGCCCCATTCAAAAATTTTCATTTCGGGTAAACAGATTCCCGAAAGAAAATCAATGGCATCGTAAGTCATCCATGGCAATTGGCGACTCAATGTAGTTTCGCTCGATTTTTTGTCCTTGTGCCATCGGCGAAGATATTTTACGTGCGATAATGTGTTGTTTTGAATGGCGTAATCAACGGCAAATCGGATGTATAGCAGAAAATCTTTCATTGTTTATCTTTTTTTCTCTTTTTAAACCAATCTTCAATTTCTTTCAGCATTTCAAGCTTCATTAATTTACACAGAAGAATGTATGAAGTGCCTGTAATAATCAGATTAAAGATGATAAGCAATAGAGTGTTTTCTATTTTTTGAGTAACAAAATAAGACATCGCGGTGCAAGCAAGAGCTGTAATTAAGTATGGAGCGATATCTTTTAGAAAATGAAGAAAATTGTATCGAATAAGTCTTCCTGACAGAACGGTGGAGATAAAAAGCGAAATAATCATGTAAATTATCCAGCTAACAGCCAAGGCCATTATTCCACGAGGGAAAAGAAGGATTATGAGTAAAACCAGAATTACTCCTTTTACAATTTCAATACCTAAAAAGTATTTGGAATTTTCTTTTGCGATAAACAATTCGTTAAAAATAAAAATAAAAGGAGAAAGCATTCCCGCAAATGTGAGAATTTGAAAATAGGGAACAGCTGCCATCCATTTTTCTTTAAAAAAGAGGAAAAATGTAGGTTCTGCAATTAGAATCATCACAAACCCAATTGGAAAAGAAAGAAAAGCTATGGATTTTATAATCTTACTCACAACGCGCTTTAACCTTTTTGTTTGCTCGTTGATTTCCGATAGAATAAGCATGGCTACTGAGCGAAAGGTGTTGGACAGCGTAAGAAATGGAATGTCCTGATATTTTTTTGCCTGATTAAAATACGCCACTTGATTCATCGGATAAAAAATAGCAATTAAACTTGGGTAAATATTATTGACTGTGGTTGAGATAACCGATGAAAACAATAACTTATTGCTGAAAGCAAAAAAAGCTTTCAAACTATCTTTACTGAATTTTGAGACAGGACGCCACGATGAGTGAAACCATAAAAAAGTAGTTCTAAAAAAGGCATACAGAAGTATTTGTGCTACCAACGCCCACACACCATATCCTAAAATTGCCATTGCAACCGCAACTACGTCGGCAATAAATAAGGCCAGCATATTTACTTTCGTTAGTCCTTTAAAATCGGCTTTTTTGGTGAGAATAGTTTGCTGAATAAGCCCTAAAGCATTTAGTACAAGCGATAAAAATAATATTCTAACAACGTTTACAATAGCAGGCGTGTGAAAAATATTTCCCAATAACGGAGCTGCAAAAAAGAAAATCAGATAAAGAATAAGACTTAATGAAATATTGAAATAAAAAACGGTGGAATAGTCGCTTTCAGTCAGATTTTTACGATTCAACAATGCCCTGCCGAAACCACTGTCGATAAGAATAGAAGAAAAAGCTACAAAAACGGCCAACGAACCAATTAATCCGTAATCTTCTGTGGCAACGATATTCATCAGAATCAACATACTCGCGAAATTGAGTATCTGCTGCCCAAATTTATCGAGAAAGCTCCAAAAGAGAGAAACAGTAGTTTTTTTCTTTAGCGTGGAATCGGCCATATCGGGATTAATTTATGCAAAAGTACTTAATTTTTTAGAACCAAGGCACAAGAACCAAGACATAAGACTTTTTCGCGGATTTGTTTATCTGTCAGTCTCAAATTTTCTTATCTTTGATTAATATTTTAATCGCTAAGGTCTTGGTTCTTGCGTCTAAATGTCTTTTTCAATGACTTTCTCCGAAGAAATAAAACAACATGCTCTCTCGCTGGGATTCGATGCCTGCGGCATTTGTCGTGCCGAAGATAGTGAGCAGGAAGCCAATTATATAAAGTGGATTTCTGAAGAATGTCAGGCAGGAATGAGTTATTTGGAGCGAAATATAGATAAACGAATGGATCCGAGGCTGTTGGTTGATGGTGCCAAATCGATAATCTCCGTTGCTTTAAACTATTTTCCCCATCGCTTCCAGCACGAAAATGCTCCCAAATTTGCTTATTATGCCTACGGCGAGGATTATCACGATGTGGTAAAAGGCAAGCTCAAGCAGCTTTTCGATTTTATAAAACTTCGTTTTCCCGATGTCTCGGGGCGTTATTTCTCCGACTCTGCTCCCGTTTTGGAACGCTTTTGGGCGGCACGTGCCGGCTTGGGTTTCGTGGGTAAAAATACGCTGTTGATTATTCCGGGGAAAGGTTCGTACTTTTTTTTAGGAGAGCTGATTGTGGATATCGAGCTGGATTATGATTCACCTGTTACGCAAAATTGCGGGAAATGCCGTCGATGTTTAGATGCTTGTCCCACAGGCGCTATTGAAAAGCCACATTGGGTAAATGCCAACAAATGCATATCGTACCAAACTATTGAAAATAAGGACGAAATATCACCCGAAATTGTGCCCAAATTGAGCAATAATGTTTACGGTTGCGATATTTGTCAAATTGTATGTCCGTGGAATAGGTATGCCCGACCACACAACACGTCTGAATTCAATCCTTCGGATGAGTTTTTATCGCTCGATTACGAAAAACTTCAGGAAATGGATGAAGATACCTATCGGCAAATTTTTCGGAAATCGGCTGTAAAACGGGCGAAGTTTGAGGGATTGAAAAGGAATGTGGATGCTTTAATGAGACAATAATTCAATGTGCCAATAAGAATAATTGACAACTTTCTTCATTTGTGTTTTTCAGAAAGATAATTGTATTTGGAATCTTCGGTATTTGTGTTTTTGAGAAATCCCGCCCATTTTTTAACAAACTCCGTTGCTTTAGCGCTTTTATCTTTGTTTAGTTTAGTTTTAGGCACAATGATTATTTCCACTTCTTTGTTGAAAAAAGTAGAGTTTACAGGAAGTTGAATAGTTTCGTTTTCTGATATTTTTGTGGTAAATTTAAGAACTCCCATTGTTTTGTTATGCTGTTTTACACAAAGATATACAATCTTTTTTATAAACCCGCTTTTTTTATGTATTTTGCAATTTCCTAAAATCACTATTTTTAGCTACTTTTGCACATTCAACTATGCAAGAATCTTTCGACATACACGTAAATAAAAATTTTCAGGATACCGAACGCGAATATGAAAACGCGTTGCGCCCGTTAACGTTTAACGGCTTTGCCGGGCAGGATAAAATTGTTGAAAACCTGAAAGTTTTTGTAAGTGCAGCACGCATGCGTGGCGAGTCGCTTGATCATGTGCTGTTGCATGGTCCTCCGGGATTGGGGAAAACTACTTTATCCAATATCATCGCCAATGAGTTGAGTGTCGGTTTCAAAGTAACATCCGGTCCGGTATTAGACAAACCCGGCGATTTAGCGGGCATCCTCACATCGCTGGAGGCGAATGATGTTTTGTTTATTGATGAAATTCATCGTCTCTCGCCCGTAGTGGAAGAATATCTTTACAGTGCGATGGAAGATTATCGGATTGATATTATGATTGATAAAGGGCCAAGTGCTCGATCCATTCAAATTGATCTGAATCCGTTTACACTTATTGGAGCCACTACTCGAAGTGGATTGCTGACCAGTCCGTTGCGTGCCCGATTCGGTATTAATATGCATTTGGAGTATTATGATATCGATACCCTTACGAGTATTGTTCTTCGTTCAGCTAATATTTTGGATATAGCCTGTGCTCAAAATGCCGCCGAAGAAATCGCTTCGCGAAGTCGCGGTACTCCGCGTATAGCCAATGCGCTGCTTCGGCGTGTGCGCGATTTTGCGCAAGTGAAAGGCACGGGGAAAATAGATAAAGCCATTTCGTCTTATGCGCTTGAAGCGCTGAATATTGATCGTTACGGATTAGATGAAATAGACAATAAAATATTGCTCACTATTATAGATAAATTTCAAGGAGGCCCGGTTGGAATTACAACTATCGCTACTGCCGTTGGTGACGATGCGGGGACTATAGAAGAAGTTTACGAACCATTTCTTATTAAAGAAGGTTTTTTAAAGCGCACACCGCGTGGACGCGAAGCAACCGAACTTGCCTATCGGCATTTGGGAAGAAAACGCGTAGATGAACAGGGGTTTTTGTTTTAAAATATTGTAGAGACGCGGCATGCCACGTCTCTACTTACTGCCAAATAAAATTACTACGGGCTGCAAATGGTTATTTGCAGCCCGTAGTAATTTATCTTTGTTCTTGGCTCTTTTCTCTAAAAAGAACTATAAATAATATCCAGCTTTAATTTTTCGGGTTTGTTTTCGAGCATCACTGCCGATGGTTTCATTTGGTTATAAATAGCTGTTGGAACGGGTGCTCCTTGTGAAGAACCTGCAGCAAATGATATATCTACCGGAACTAAACAATAGATAAGATCGAATGCTTCTTTCTTTTGCCGTTTATAATAGTTGATCATTGCCGCGATATTCCCAAAATTGTATGAATATGTATCTCTATTGAAAGGGGCATAAAAACTGGTTACGTTGTCGTATAGTTTTCTGTTTTTGAAGAAGTTTTGCAGCGAATCTTTATTGACCAATAGTAGGTAGTCGGGCGGCGATAATTTCACTTTCTCATCCTGACTGGCTTCGGGAATTGCATAAACCATAAATCGTGCTTGATTTAATGATCGTGTTGTAAGTTCGGAATAAATTTTAGATATTGGGAAAGTGATTTCAGTATTTACACCTGCCGGACTCTTTACAAAAGTGCCTTTATCGTTTGGAGCTAATAATTTATCGTTATTGTTTTGAATGTGATTGATTTGCGTAACTTCAGGAGTTATGTTTAAACGAAATTCAGCAGTACGTATTGTATCTGTTTTTTCCGAAGAGCCTTTTGGATCAAGGTATTTGTAAAAAATATTCAACGACGTTAGGTTCACGTCTAAAATTGTACTGTTCCCATAGTTAGTTGTAATGTAAAGACCCGGGAAAAACTTTCTGAAAGTGTCGGTGTTTTTAAATGCTCCGCGGTTAGGTTTTTTGTATTCATCCAAAAACGATTGTCCGATGGATTTTGGTAATTCTGTATGAATTTCATAAACTCTGACCGATTGGGGCGTATTGGCTGAATAATAGGTCTCTATGCGATATGTATTGTTTCTCCCGGTAAATAGTTGAGTGCCGAGTGGGGCAGACATGTCAGCTCTTGTTGTGGGATCGAAGTTTGTATAGTTCTGATTTTTAGGCAACTCTTTGTTTACCTTATATACGGCCAGTCTCATGGGCGCTAAAGAATCGCCGATAATGGAAGAATACGAAACTGTCAGTCGCACGGATTCAATTATAGCGCCATCTTTAAATGTTTGATTTTCGGGATAGTAAAATTCTCCTACGTATTCAGATCGAATGGTGCCGAAGACCGGATCGATATATTCTCCTAAAATAGGATATTTTGTTTTAGAGAAAACAGAATCTACCTGAATAGTACGTGACGACAATTTCAACGTATCTGTGCCTACCGAAACTCTATCGTTTTCCGGCTGAATAGTAAAGCCTACTTTGTCCAATGTGTCAACACAGGAAGCAAAAAGCGGGACGATGGCAACAAGTAATAATTTGTATAAGGTTTGAATATTCATACGTTTCAAAAAATAATGAGCGCAAATAAATGAAAAAAATATATTAAAAAATAATGGCTATAATATTTTAAATAAATATGTTTTAGCATTAAGTAAGTTATATCTTTATGATAACCATATATTCAAATTATGTCATGATGAAGAGGAAAGCTTATCTTTTGAAGTTTATAATAA
>JAUNUM010000095.1 GCA_030538215.1 Bacteroidia bacterium | reverse complement strand
GCCACCAGGATGCCGGGACAAAATTTAATACCAAAAAAAAGTTCTGCCATTCGTTAAATGGCAGAACTAAATTAATAAACAGAAAAAGGGTAAGGATTGCTCCCTACCCTTTATAATTAATTTTTATTTGATTGTTCACTGTGTAGTCGATTATCTTGTTTTCTGTCTTGTACTGTAAAATAAATAAAACCGACTATTGCTATCAAAGATACAGCACTTGAAATTAAAATTGTTGCCATTATTTCTCTCCTTTCTTTTTATCTCGCACAAGCAATAAACCTAATACGAGCGTAATAACTACTGCTAAAATAACAGATAGATAAACAAAAATGTTTTGGATTTCACTAAAAACAGTTGACAACAAAATTGCTGTTGTCATATATTTAGCAATATCCATCAGCCATTTACCAAATTCCTTTTTCATACGCAAATGTAATTTTTTTTAATGATTAATACTAATTCTACGATAAATAATTTAACTGATTAATAATTTTTTGGAAGTGTACAATGGATTAGACGAAATAAGGCGTATTAAAAAATGTTCAAATACTACCCGTAGGGTGGAGATTTAATATTTTTTGATATGACGTTTTCGGAAGTGTAGTAATGCAAAAATTATGACAAAACGAAGTATGAAGTTTTGGCGTATATTTTTGCTACAAACGGTAAGACATTAACTTGCAAAAACATTATTAATAAAACTCCTTTCTCCCCTAATAGGGGGATTAAAAAAGGTATAAAAAAAGGAAATGCCGATCTTCCGGCACAGCTTTATTTGGTATTAATATTGACTGAACTAGCTTCTCAATCAATATTTTAGTACCTAAAAATATAATATATAAAAAGTCCCTTTTGTAAAATTAACTTACAAATCAATTTTTCTGTTTTTATATTTCTCAAAAAACAATACATTTGTAGTATTCAAAAATAAAAATATGGATGCACTAAAAGAATTAAATAATAGTGTTTATGTGTGGTGGAAAGCCGCACCCGACAGTGATAAAAATGAATATCTCGGAATAATTTTTGAATCGGAAAATGAGCACTACAACACCGTTAAAGCTATCAAAAAAGACGAAAGGTTACAGCAATTAGTTTCAATGGATAAACTTCACTCTCTTTCATTCGATGAAATGAGTAGCCTTATACTATCCGAATTATTAAAATCAGATTGGAATTGGATAAATCACGATGTCGTATTATTTAAAGAAGATGTACACTTACTTTGTGAGGGATTAATATAATGTCTTTAAAACTTTACAAAATATCAGCCCAAGAAACGCCCATCCAAATCACTTATGTTGGCGGATTACGTTGTGGTAGTTTATCTCCCACAGCTGGAATGTACTTATCAAAAATTGATTTAAACGAAATTCTGAAAATTAATAAGGATGCAACCTTTATGGCTGTTGCAGAAGGAATCAGCAATGATGGGTTCATTCAGGAAGGAGACCGTTTTTTTTTCGACAGAGGCGAAGATGTACATAATGGAGATATGGTTATCTGTATGGTCGACCAAGAAGCAACAGTAAAGGAATATGAATTACGTGATGGTATAATTCATTTAAAACCGATGAACAAAGATTTTCCCGAAATAATAATCGACCCAAAAAACCATAATGATGTAAGTATAGAGGGTGTTGTAACATTAATACTTAGACCTTGCAATGAGCGTATGCGTCGCAGATTTAGATAATTTTTACGCAAGTTGTCATCGGGTATTTGACCCCAAACTGCGTAAACGTCCTGTCGTTGTATTATCGAACAATGATGGTTGCGTAATTGCGCGCTCCAATGAAGCTAAAATATTAGGCATTCCAATGGGTGCACCCGAGTTCAAATATCGTCATATTTTCAAGCGATATAATTTTGCAATTTTATCTTCAAATTTCGATTTGTATATGGATATGAGCGAAAGAAACAACAACATTCTCGCTCAATACAGCCCTATTCAAGAAATGTATAGCATCGATGAAAGCTTTATCGATTTTTCAGGTATGCAATCAAACATAGATAAATATGCAACAGGTATGCGTAATCACGTGGGCAAATGGCTCGGACTACCTATTTCATTTGGTATTGCACCAACAAAAACACTCGCAAAAGTAGCCGTGAAAGTAGCTAAAAAATTCCCCGACATAACTGGCGGTATTTACAATATTGATACGGAAACCAAAAGAGAAAAAGCATTGCGATGGTTGAAAGTCGAAGATATTTGGGGTATCGGCAGAAAGAGAGCTTTAAAATTAAATTCTTTAGGGATTTATAATGCGTGGGATTTCACAGAAATGCCAGAACAAACAGTTTTGCATTTGCTCACTGTCGTAGGCTACAGGATTCACAGGGAGCTTCGAGGTATTCCCGAAATTCCTTTTGAAACCATTGAGAAAAAGAAATCTATCACAACAACACGCTCATTTGAAAGAGAATACAGCACACCTGATGAACTCACAGAACGCATCATCACTTTCACGGCTCTTGCTGCTGAACGTATGCGCAAACAAGAATCAATGTGTAAGGTTATATCTCTTTTTATTGAGACAAACCCGTTTAAAGAAGATGCACCCATAAAACGAAGTATGGACGTAAAACTGCCGTTTCATACGCTATCCACCATTGAGCTTGCACACGCTGCAACGGATGCGCTAAACAAAATCTATGTACCCAATCGGCATTATAAACGTGCAGGAGTAGAACTTACCAATTTTATTGATAAAGACCAATACGAGAAACGTCTATTCGACTGTCAAAATCCCCAATCTTCCCATTTTGCTTTAATGCAGGTCATAGATAAAATTAACACAAAATACAATGGTCAAAAATTACGCCTTGCAAGTCAAGATGAACAAACTGAAAAAATGAGGAGAGAACACATATCGCCTTGTTACACCACGAATTTTAAAGATGCAATGCGGGTAAAAATTTAAGTATATAATTGATTATGTATGTGTTTTACAATATCAGTCGAAAAAAAAGCAAAAGAAGCAATTAAAGAATACCTCAAATCAAATGCAGGTATACAAATGAAATTTAACTTTGGAGAAGATTATTTTCTTGTCTCTGGTTTTTCACATCCCAAATTACCCATCATAAAACAAAATGTTATAGAATTATCCGAATGGGGATTAATCCCCTCTTTTGCGGTTCACGATAGAGCTGAAGAATTACAAAAAATGACTTTAAACGCACGTTGCGATACCATATATGAAAAGGTAACATTTAAAAAATCTATCGCAACTCAAAGATGTGTACTCGTAGTAGATGGATTTTTTGAGTGGCGACACGAAAACAATAAAAAATATCCTTTCTATATTTACCCTTCTAATGAAACCGTTTTTTATTTGGGCTGTATTTATAATTCGTGGGTAAACAAACTAACGGGTGAAATTCGCGATACTTTCTCTATTATCACAACAGACGCAAACCCGTTAATGGAATACATCCACAACTCCAAAAAAAGGATACCACTTATTCTTAATAAATCAGATATTGCCATTTGGATAAATCCAGAATGTGAAAAAGATTTGATTGATAAATTAATGGTTCCTTTTCCCGAAGGTGGAATGAAATATCACGAAATTTCAAAAGATGCAGGGAATTCAAGGATTAATAGAAATATTAAAAACATAAAAGATGAAGTAATATCGCTAACCAGAAAATGAAAGCGATATGGGTCAATGATGCTCCGGGTTCCTAAAAATAAAAAGCCACCTAAAACGACAAATCGAAGATCTTGCGCAATGCGTTTTAGGTGGCGACCAATATAGGTTTTCTTAGCTAATGGGAAAACATTACCTATTTTAATTAAGGGATTTGAAATTATCACAGGATTTAAAAAAAAGGAGAGAATAAAATATCTCTCCTTTTGGATAGGCGTAGCCCCCCACAACCGTATCGCTGACGAGTTGCACCTCTGCATTGCTCGTTTCCTTTTCGGGCTGCGATGCAAAGATAAGTATAAATTTGAAATTGCAAGAAAAATATAAATATTTTTATTCATCAAATAAATTTTCTTGAAGCAATTAAAAAAATAATCAGTAAGAGTGAATAGTTCATTAATAAGTCAGATTTTCAGTATCTCTATAAACTCAATCCATTAGACTTTATGATATAGTAATATACTAGATGGAGGTAGTGCCACATATTTTATTCAATCGGAAACCAGCAAAACTATGTATGTCGTGGGAATATATAGGAACAGTATATTCACTTATTTTTTTTAATTATTGAAAAAGCACTATCTTTGTCGACTTTTTTGAAACAAAACTCACAATTTAAAATTATTTTAGAAAAATGAAAAAATCAAAGGTATTAATCAAATGCGTATTTATGGCTATTGTCATATCACTATCAATGGTCTCCTGTGATCAAAGCGAAATTGGTGTAGAAACGCCACAAGAAACTACAAATATTATGGGCACTAAGCTAGACTTAGTAAACAAAACATTATCATTCGATAATGAGCAATCCTTAAAAAATCTATTAAGTGAAATTAAAAAAATAGGTTTTTCAACAACAAGATCATCAAGCACAGGCTCATCAACTGAATTATTACAATTAGACGGTTTTCATTCTCTCTATGATACTTACGTTGATGCAATGTTAAATGCGGAGTCTTATTATGATAGAGAAGGCGGATACGAAGAATTCAAAAAAAAATACTCGTCATTGTATTTTCCGGAACACGAAGATGATTTTTCAGCCTATTTACCTGTTAGTGACCCTATGTTAGCGCATCTTCTAAATAATAATGGAGAAGTTATTATTGCTGGTAAAACAGTTAATATGAAAGATGTATTCTCTTATAAACAATTAGAAGAACTTGGATTAACACCACCCGAAGAAGAAATAAGTGTTTCTAAAGAATCTAGCATATCCAATACAAGGGCAGGAAACTTATATTATCCAGGAACACCAGTTGTTTTAGAATTAAAAAAACGAATGACTTATAATAACAGAAGAATTTGGTTCGACCATTTTACTTTAGGTGTAAGAGGCAATACACCACAATTATCAGCAGGCTTAGAAATTTGTTTTAGGAAGAAAGGTTTCTTAGGAGCGTGGTATAATCATTGGGCTTTAACAAAGGCGACCGTTGGCGTTGGTGGTTTCAGACTAGTTGATAATGTAACCAAAGATGGCCCTTCTTCTCATAATCATATGTTTGACATACCAGGGAGGGCTCTTGTTGTTAAAGATTTGTTCAGGCCGGGAGAGCCCCCTATGTTTGAGAAACACATATATGGTGAAGCTCAATTTATTTCTGATGCAGCAGATTTGAGGCCCTATGTTTTTATCGCTCATTTCCACTCTTCTCTAATACAATCATATTAATTATTAATACAATATGAAAACAAAACAAATTTTTGCAAGCATTCTTGTTTTCAGTTTCCTTTTTTCCTTTAATGCTTTATCACAAGAGAATAAAATTGGGATTCAAATTGAAACGGGTTATGGCTTAAAGTTAAGTAGGGAGGATTATAACACTGCTCAGTTTTATATTACACCGTTTTATAAATTAAATGATAATTTACTCTTAGGTGCGGGAATAGGGTTAATTTACAATCACAGAAATACTGCTATACAAGAGGCAAATACGAATTTCAGCATTCCTGTGTATGGAAGTGCAGAGTATATATTTTCAAGTAATTCAAAAATCAAGCCTTTTATAAACACTAAAATAGGATATGGACTAATGTCAAAAAAATATGAAACTGAAGATTTTAGTCACATATTCACAGATAATAATGACAAAATAAATGTTAAATATTCAGGTGGATATTTTATTTCTCCGGCTATAGGATTACTATACCCGATAAATAATGGACATTCACTTAAATTCTCATTATCCTATGATTTACAAAAATTGAAAATGATCCTAAGCGGTAGCGGAAGCAAACAACTTAAATCGTTTCACACAAACTCAACATTATCTCTTAAAGTTGGATGGAGTTTTTAAGAGTTAAAAATGAAAAAATCAAAAAGGAGAGGACATTTTTTGTCTTCTCTTTTTTTGATACTTCTTTAATAAAATAAATAGTTAATGAATTAATAACAACACAGATATAATACTGTTTGTTAAGCATTTACATAAACGGACTAATTAACCCAAAGGCAATAGTTATTCCAACCGGCTATTAGGGCTCTTAGTAACAATACCAACGAAAGTTTTTTTCAACATATATAATTGTTTCTTCCAGTCGGTATAATCTGTTACTTTAGGACTAGTTATATCCTAATTTCATAATCATTAAAATTTAATCAATATATTGTTAGTCCAAAAGTTGAATTTATATTTGATGCTTTAACTACAAATGTGTTACCACTGTTGACACCTTTTATAACCCCTAATATCGAATAGTTGTCGTAAGCTATACCCCCACTATCCCCGTGTTTTGTTGCAGCTGGGCCGACTCTTATTAAATCAGATATAAATTCACCATTTGATCCATATCCACCAATACTTGCGTTCATTATAGTAACACCAGATGTAAAATTAGATTCTACTCCTTTTAATGAAGCCGGTGCTCCTTCTCGTATAATATATGCTACATTAGTCAATGGTTGCCCAACTACGTCTACTTGCATAGTTGGAGTATATGAGCTATTTGTAATAACAATGAATGCAGCATCTAATCTGTTTTTAACTTGTGTTCGCTGACAACGACCCACCACAACATTATTAATTATTGCTGTTTGATCTACTCTTGTAAAAGCGTGTCCAGAAGACACAAATCCATTTTGGCCAGATGTATTCCTAGCTCTATATCCTACACTACACCCAGGAGTTCCTGCAGGAACAATGCCACTTCCGGGATTTATATTTGCCAAGTCCTCTATATTTTCTAAATTCTCTTTAAAAACAATTGCCGGTGAATCCATAACGGATTTCTTAAAATCATTAATTTTTGCTTCGGTTGTATCTTTTAACTCTACAACAACTCTATTTAACCGAATACTATAACCAATCACGGAAATATTTTCTCGGATATGTTTTGGGGGAGGGTTGTTTGATAAGACATCAGTTATCTTATCTTGAACTTTATTCAGGCTGTTCAAAGAAAATTCTCCTTTATGTATATGATAAGGAGTAGATTTTACAATTCCTTCAATAATCTTTTTGTAATAATCAATATTGCTGTCTTTTACAACAATATTAATATCAAAATTTTCGTCAAGATAAATTCCGCCATAAAAATCGGGATATTTTAAGCCTGTAGTTCGTGTGGATGATTCTTTTATAATTGCATCTTCTAATTCGTTCGATTCTTTATGAGCCACTCTACCTTTCAAGTTGTGTTTAATAACGTCTTCTTTCGTAGAATTTTGAGGTAATGATTGTTTTTCATTGTCACAGGAAATGAAAGTAGCTACACCTGTAATAAAAATTGAAAAACAAAATAGTTTATAAATCGCTTTCATAAGATAAAAATTTAATAGTTTACATTTAAATAACCAATTTAACGTTTAAATTGTTCGTCAAGTGTACGGCATACAATATATTATTGTAGAAAATCCGTCTATACCGTTAAATAACAATGCCTCGGAAAGTGGTATCATAAAAAGACTTCTTACGGGGGCGAGAATGGTATCATATTTAAGTTGGTCAAGATCTTTCTCTAAACAAATCGGTATCAGAAAGAAAGGTTCGCTCAGCCGATGGGAGGTAGAACCTACATAAAAGGGATACCAAATAAAGTTATAGGTTTTCTTAGCCATTGGAATCGAACTGCCTGTTAATCTGATAGTAACATCAATTACTTTTCCATAAAACTACTTTTATAATACTAATTATCTGGAAAATTCAAAAGTCGGTAAAATGATGACCGACTTAAACTAATCTGCTTGCAAATATCTTCTACTGATAACGATTTATCTTCCCTCATTTTTTTTACCAACTTAACTTTTTTAAGCGTATCTTCCGAGGTTCCCCGGGGTCTCCCCCCTACCCGACCTCTTATTCTTGCTGCTTCCAATCCGGAAAGCGTTCTTTCTTTTATAATATCTCTTTCAAATTCTGCCATTGCACCAAACACCGCCAGTTGGAATTTACCCATTGCCGAATCAGTATCGATTTTATCTCGTATGGCCACAAATTTTATTTTGCGTGAATTTAAATCATCTATGATATTCAGTAGCTCGGTCAAAGACCTGGCTAATCGGTCAAGCTTCCAAACGACAAAAGTATCGCCGGAACGCAAAAAAGATAATGCCTTTTGCAACTCCGGGCGTGATTTAAACGAAGAAACTTTTTCCTGATAGATATTTTCACATCCAAATTCTTTTAACGCATCATTCTGTAAGTTCAAATTTTGTTCACTGGTACTTACTCTTGAATATCCTATAATCATAAAATAAAAATTAAATGTCTCGAAAAAACGTTGTCTTGCAAAAGTAGTGAAATTTTCTGCGCCGGAATATTAAAAAAGTGAATAAATTCGTGCCGGAAAATTTGTCTCACAAAACCACCGTTTAAATAAGACAAGAAAATACAATGATAGGTAATGTCTTCCCGTTAGCTAAGAAAACCTATCGAGGAAATTTTAATTTTCGAGTAAACAAATAAAAAAATCCTTTGGAGTGTTCCCCCCTGCGCGAAGCGCGTTATTTAAGGGGGGAACATTGAGAAAAAGGGGGGTTTCCTTACTATTGAGTTTCTTTGTTTTTTGGAGTATGGTTAATTATTCTTTTTATTCTTTATTCTATAATGTGCTACAGAACTACACAGCTAACGCCGATTCTAAGGGTGCATTATGCCGAAAGAAAGGATACAGAACTGCACAGCTAAACCAGAAAAGGATACAGAACTACACAGCTAAACGATTGTAGGGATACAGAACTGCACAGCTAAACCCA
>JAUNUM010000094.1 GCA_030538215.1 Bacteroidia bacterium | reverse complement strand
GGGGAAGTTAGATAGGGTAAAACTCTTAACTTTCTTAATCCCTTAATGGTTTCACAAGACAAGTTAAAGAAGTAAATTTCAATGATTTACACAAAGTATATTATAAACTAATTTTCAAACAACACCTATTTCTCTAAAAACCCTATTCAGAATCCTATTTCTGTTTAGGGTTTTTTATTCTATCGGAGCACTAAAACTCTGTTTTGGGCGATTTTAGCACTGTTTCAATTATTCATTCATTTTTGTAGATATGTAGGATAAAAAGACATTATCTGAGAAAGCTCAAAATAGCCTCAAAACTATGCTTTTCGTATGTTAAGAATAGCTAATCCAGTCTTTATTAAAAACTTACCCTATCACAACACCTCAATTTAACATAAAACTCATAAAGAAAGAAGACATCTATATATTTTTTAAAATTAAAATTAATAATATTAACTAAATATATTTTGTTAGTTGTAAAATATCGCATATAATTGCAACAAAATTTATGAGTTTCAAACTACTAAATTCACAGATTTTTATTTTAATTCTTTAGAAACAAACAAAACTTCATCTATTAACAAGTAAAGATCATGAAAAGAACAATTTTTACTATTGTTGTATTGTTAAACGTATGCATTGTCACCTCCTTTCTTTCAGCTCAAAATTATCCCAATATAGTTAATTACTATATTAACGGAAACCCAACTTATGGAGTGAAAATTAAAACCAATCTGCCATTTGCTAATGGCACCCACATGCCCACTATAACTATAACGGGATATAGCTATGGATATACCTCACCCATTAGCCTTACTTTAATATATTATATATGGTCTGATGCTTTCTATCAGTCTAAAATTTCTTCTTCCGGTAATTATACTCCTCGCATACTTCTTTCCAATGAAAATGGAAAGTTGTCATTTTTATTGATGATATAGTTTACTTCAATAGATTTACTTTAAGTGCTTATGATTTTGGACACCCATATACACAAGGTCAATGGTATCAAGGTTGGGGTGCGATAGATGAACCTTTATCCGGAACAAAAACGGTAGAGGTTCCTTACGAAAACAAGTTTAAAGGAGTAGTAAGTGTGGATGGTTTACTGCGTGCTAAAGAAATAAAAGTAGAAACCGGCTGGGCGGATTTTGTGTTTGATAAAGATTACAAACTACCCTCCCTTGCCGAAGTAGAAAAGCACATTCAAGAAAAAGGGCATTTACAAGGCATCCCCACCGAAACTGAAGTGAAAGAAAACGGGGTGAATTTGGGAGAGATGAATGTGAAATTATTACAGAAAGTAGAAGAGTTGACACTGTACTTGATTAGTCAGGAGAAAGATATCAATATGCTCAAAGAAGAAAATAAAACTCTAAAAGAAATTATTACTAAATTAAACAAATGATTAAATATGAAAAAGATATTTTTTATATTGCTTGCTGTTTCTTATACGAATTTAATCTTTGGTCAAGATGCAAGTAGAATAATAATACATGACACCCGGTCTGTTAATTCAGAGCCTTCTTTTTATCAACGTTCAGTTAATTTTGAGTTTAAATACTCATCTATATTAAATGCTCCTTATTCTAGTTATTATGGAGGTCTAATGACTATAGCTCCATGGAGAGATGCAACCGGCAACAAAAATCATCAGTTATTCTTTAACGATAATGGAATACTTTACAGAACTGGGGTACATGGACAATCTACATGGGCACCATGGCAAAAAATAGTTATTCAGGATATGAATGGACGAGTGGGTATTAATACATCAGATACAAAAGGACATAACCTTGCTGTAAACGGAACTATATTAGCCAAAGAAATAAAAGTAGAAACCGGTTGGGCGGATTTTGTGTTCGACAAAGATTACAAACTACCCTCCCTTGCCGAAGTAGAAAAACACATTCAAGAAAAAGGGCATTTACAAGGAATCCCCACCGAAGCAGAAGTGAAAGAAAACGGGGTGAATTTGGGCGAAATGAATGTAAAACTACTGCAAAAAGTGGAAGAGTTAACACTGTATATCATTAAGCATGAAAAAGAGAACAAAGAGAAAGAGAAGCAGATTGACCATCTATTACAACGTATAGAAGAATTAGAAAAACATATAAAATAAAACACAAACAAATGAAAACGAACCATTTATTAACCCTCTGTATCGGGATATTACTCTGCTCTTCATTTCCCATACACGCCCAAACAATAGTTCAGGATAATATTGTATTGGATAAGCCATTGGGAAATAGCTCTTATGAGTATATGGGTATCCAAACTATCACCTTAAAACCGGGCTTTAGTTATAAAGCAGTATTACCTAATACATTTCGGGCATTCATACCTCAGCGCATGAAATATACTTACGACCTAGCCGGCAATAGAATATCGCGAACCATTGTATTGACTACTGTTCGTAGTGCCACAATAGAAAGTCAAAACAGGATTGACTCTTTACCAAAAAATGATGAAACCATAATGACAATGTCTCCTCCGCAAGTAGAGGAAAATATTAAAGAAGAGCTTAAGTTAAAAATATATCCTAATCCGGTAAAAAGTATATTAAATATTGAACTCTCAAATTTCGAGTTCGCCACCGTAGGGGAAATTATAATTGCCGATTTGAGCGGGAGGATAGTAATTCAACAAAAAATAGAAGGACAACTCACACCAATTAATATGTCCTCGCTTCTTAAAGGATATTATATACTTCGTATTGTAATAGCTCAACAAGTATCCACTTGGAAAATAATTAAAGAATAACCTTAAACAATGAAAATGATGAAAAAGATAAATGTATATTTTGCTTGCTTTATTTTCTTTCTATCAGCAGTACATAACTATGCACAGAACCATGCCGATAGTATAATGACAACCCCAACCATAAATATAAGTCTTCCTGACAGCATTGCAACAGAAGAAGAGGTAATAGTGAAAGTGGAGGTAACTGCTCAGGGAGACACTATCTATCATTATAAAAGAAAAGCATTTGATTTTGGTGATGTTTACAACAAAGCTCCCGTACAAGTATATAGAGAAGAGTCTGAAGGGATGGAGCGAAGTAGTATTCAGCGCCAAGAGGTGGTTATGGTAGAACGAGCATTATCGGTTAATGCGGGAAAGGATGTAGGACAAATACCTTTTTCCGAAGGAATGACACCTTCGGGCGGAAAAACCTATTCGGTACCTATTACTACAGCTCCGGTAATTTCATCGGCACCACAAATTGCCATCGCTTATAACAGCCAAGCAGGTAATGGAGTTGCCGGATACGGATGGAATATTACCGGTATCTCAGCCATAACAGTAGCAGGGAAATCGATCCATTACGATGCTGTTACCGGCCCGGTGAATCTATCTGCCCCCGATGAATGTGTTTTTAGCCTAGATGGAACACGTCTCGTGAGTAACAATGGACCTCTTTCGGGATACCAGTATGAAACAGCACAAGGTTTTGTGCTGGTAAAAAAACATACTTACGCCTCAAATGCAGCCTATTTCACTGTTGCCTATCCCAACGGCAATACAGCTACATTTGGTTATACCAATAATACTACAATGAAACATGTATATCCCGTTAAAGAAATAAAAGATATAAAAGGATATATAACCACTTTCGATTATATAGAATCGGGGAACAACTATTACCTAAAAAAGATAAGTTACGGTGGAAAAACAACCTCTGACCATCAAGCCGAAATTGAGTTTAATTATATAGACCGAACCGATTTTACGACAGCTTATATATCTACCATACCGGTTTCGGGGAATAAACTTCTCAAAAGCGTTGTTTCGCGCAATAAGGTAAATGGCATAATGCAGGAATTATGTACTTATTCACTTACACATGTGCTCAACGAAGTTCAACAACTTACCCAGATTGATTGTACTTCAGCAAACTCCTCGCTAACCCCATTGTATTTCTCTTATGGAGATCATATTAACAACCAACCCGGGAGGCTTACAAAGGAATACGAACAGTTACTTTTTAAATACTTCCCAAACACACCGGAAGCAATGCTAGTGTTTAGACGTGGAAAGTTTATCAAAAATAAATTTGGAGACGGACTAATCACTTTTCCCGGCAAATTTAGTCCATACACCAAAACAGGAGAAAGAGTTAAAAAGTTTTTGGGTTTTGAAACAGGGCGATACCCTTTTTATGGTAGCGGATATCCGGCAGATCAGAACATCCTGATTGCACCTGGTTTATCTTTTTTAAGTAACACTCAAACCATTAAGACCGAAGAAGGCTTTCAGACTATTGAAGCGATAGATGTGAACGGCGATGGGACGGACGAAATTGTAAAAGTGAATTTTGGGGATTTGTCGGGAGACAACACCATGCTCAAAATAACCATCTATACTCATTCAGGCGGCAGCTTTTCTTCGCAATCGTTTACAGTACCCGTACGAGGGGTTGTAAATAATCAAAATCAGACTACAAGCCCCATGTCGCGCTCCTATTTCTTTGGAGATTTTAAAGGTACAGGAAAAGCTCAACTGCTCACCGTGTCGCACAATAAAGCTTTTACGGGTGCCGAAATGACCTCCTATTTTGCATTGATAGATTTGGACAGCAGACACAAACTGAGCGAAACAACTCTTTTTGCGGTAGATCCTTCAGATGGTAGTTACATTTATCCGTTAGATATGGATGGTGACGGCAAAATGGAATTGTGCTACGCCACTTCATCGGGATTGGATGTCTATGGGTTATCAGGTAATTCATTTACAAAACGCTACATCACAACTTCCATTACAAGAAATCAGCTTTATAATAAAGATATCCTATGGGGGGATCTGAATGCTGATGGAAAAATAGATATACTGGTTCCACCTGCCAATTCGTATCAAGATTTGAGACGAGTAGATATCCCCATTTGGGCTCCGCACAACTGCCCCTTTTGCCGTGGGAGAGAACCGTTATCCAATTCATATGATACACATTGCCGACATTGTCGCAAAGATTTAAAAGAGTCGTATGTCTCAAAAATTCGTGGTGCACGCTGTCGTGTAGATAATTGTGATACAGGATTAGATGAATGTGGAAATAGTAACTCTTATCATCCGGAAAATAACAATAAACTATGTTGTCCTACACATGGATACATGTTCACAGAACAAGTAGATTTCGGTTATATAGATAATGGTAACAGCTGGACAGCTTATCTATCAACCGGAGAAAAGTTCATACCCTTAAGTATGTCCATCGTAAATAAAGAATATAGCGATAACTATGTGTTGATGGATATTAATAACGATGGGAATGCTGATCTACTTAAAACAAGAAAGACTCAAGTGGACCTTTATCTCAATAAAAACGGCATTATACAATCCGTATCGGCAGGATCGGTTGCTATCCCTGCCAGCACAAAAATACTGCCAGCCAACGTGTACAATTATTACGGTATGAGTCACTTTATTGCCGTAGAAAATGCCGAAGTAAACTGCTATAAATTCACTAAAAACAACAGCAGAGCAAATCTGTTGACTTCATTAACCGATAGTTACGGCAACAAACATATAAATAAATACGTGGGTATGAACGAGAAGGACACCAATTATTACCCTACATCAACAAATCGTTATTATCCTTATTTCTCTTTTATTGCTCCGCTCAATCTGCTCCAATCGACAGATGTATATACAGGCAACATTACGATTAAACAATACTATTACTCTTATTTCGGTGCCGTTATGCATCGTACCGGATTAGGCTTCTGCGGATTTGAAAAAGTAACAACCCGAGACAACATTCAAAACATAGAAACCACAGAGGAGAAAAACCCCGAACTGTTTGGAGTTACCACCCGCGTAACTTCTCCCTTGATGACGGCATCTTATAGCTACAACCGCAACGAGAGTAGCAATAAAAAAGCCAATCCACAACTGACATACACTTATCAGGAAGACAAGCTCAAAAACATCTATTCTTACACGTGGTACACCGGTTATGACAGCTACAACAACCCCACAAAAGTGGAAACAGTCCTGTCGGACAACTCGGTAAAAACCGTTGTTACACAAACTTACGACAACATCACCACCCTCGGGCGCTACCTCATTGGCCAGCCACTCATAAAAACCGTTACCGCTACACGCGGCGGCAGTTCGTGGACAAACAAGGAGGTTATAACCTATCGTACCGACCGATTGCCCGAAACAAAAACAACGTACACCGGAGCACAAGGCAACCAAAAAACCGGAACCGTAAAATGGGATTATTATCCCGGGGGAATGCTTAAGTCCGAAAAATCGGCACCCTACAACGTGACCGAACTGTCGGGCAACACTTACGAATACGACGCCCAAAACAGACCGGTAAAAACCACCAATGCGCTGGGACAAGTTACCGTGTACGCCAATTTCGATAAATACGGCAATGCCCGCACCATTACCGATCACAAAGGACGCGTAACCCGTCGCGAGTATAACATCTGGGGAGAACCTGTTTCAACCGTTTATCCCGACGGCACCGCCGAAACCGTTACTGCCGCATGGGGCGGACAAGGCCTCTACACCGTTACCCAAACCGCAACCGGAAAACCCGCAACCGTGGTGCACTACGATGTACTGGGACGGGAGGTGCGCAAAGGCAACCAACGTTTCAACGGGCAATGGCAATTTACGGACAATGTGTACGACCGCCGCGGACGACTGGAGAAAACATCACTCCCCTTCAAAGGCTCGTCGCCCACGCATTGGAATACCTACACGTATGACACCTACAACCGCCCCACCAAAATAACCGAAGCTTCGGGCAAAACCACCTCGTGGAGTTACAACGGCTTAAGCGTAACGGAAACCAAGAACGGCATTGCCACCACCAAAACCACCGACGCGTCGGGGGCGCTCATCAGCGTGAGCGACCCGGGCGGAATCATTACATACGCCTTGCGCGCCGATGGGCAACCCTCGTCCATTACCGCGCCGGGCGGAGTGGTAACCTCTTTTGGGTACGATGCTTTCGGACGGCAGACCTCCATTGCCGACCCCAGCGCCGGAACACAAACTTTCACAGAGAGTTTCACCGCTGCAGGTGTGCGCACAAGTACGGTGAAAGATGCCAACGGCAAAACCGTAACCACCATATCCGATAAGTATGGCCGGATAACCCACGTAAACCGTCCCGAATTCAACACATCGTATGTTTATAATACAGACGGATTGCTTACCGGCGAAACATCCGGCAACGGCACATCGGCCGTGTTTACCTACGACACCTACGGCCGCCCCGCCACCACACGCGAAAACGCCCCCGACGGCAAATGGCTGCAAAAAACGTTCGCTTATGCCGCCGGCAACGTGGCAAGCGTGCAATACACATCGCAAAACGGAAACATCGGTACGGAGAATTTTGTGTATGCCAACGGACACAATACCGAAATAAAACTCAATAACACCACAAGTATTTGGAAACTGACCGAGGAAAACGCTCTGGCTCAACCCACCAAAGCTACCACCGGCGCCATGGCACGCACCTACGGCTACACCGCTTTTGGAATGCCCACGGGCCGCACGGCGGGCACGGTGCAAAACTTCACCTACAGTTTTGATGTGCACAAAGGTAACCTGCTTAGCCGAACCGACGGTAAGCGCAGCAAAACCGAAACGTTTGGCTACGACCACCTGAACCGGTTAAGTTCTATGGGTACGCAACAAATAAGTTATGCCGATAATGGAAACATTACCCAAATGCCTGAAGTGGGGGCCTTGCTGTATAAAAACAGCGCCAAACCCTACGCCATTTCTGAGATAGCATTGTCAAGAGATGCCATTCCGCTGCGGGAACAGCAAATAACCTACACTTCTTTTCAGCGGCCCAACTCCATTTCTGAAAATGGTATCACGGCCACCTTTGCTTACACCGCCGGCGGCGACCGTGTGAAAATGCACGTGATGCAGGCAACTAAGGCTCTGTTGACAAGATATTATATCGGAAAACAATACGAATTGGACGCGCAAACCAATACCGAACGCCTGTATCTGGGCGGCGATGCCTATTCCGCTCCCGCAGTGTATGTAAAAGAGGCGAATGTGTGGAAAATTTACTATATTTGTCGCGATTATTTGGGCAGCATTACCCACGTGGCCAATGCCGATGGTTCTTTGAAAGCCGAATACAGTTACGATGCGTGGGGAAGATTGAGAAACCCGGCAACACAAGTGGCGTATGCAGCCGGTAGTGAGCCTGCTTTATTCTTGGGCAGAGGATATACAGGGCATGAGCATTTGCCGTGGTTTGGGCTGATAAATATGAACGCGCGGTTGTATGACCCGTTGCTCGGAAGATTTTTATCGCCAGATCCGTATGTGCAAATGCCGGATTTTACGCAGAACTTTAACAGGTATAGTTATGGATTGAATAATCCGTTGGTGTATGTTGATGAAGATGGGGAATTGGCAAGCTGGATTATTGGTGCAATTGTTGGAGTTTTTTTCTATGCAAAAGCGGCTCATGATAATACATCCAAAGCTAATCAAGGTAATCCTTTAAGATGGAATTGGCTGCCTTGGAATTGGAGTAAACCTGATCAAGTGGTTCTTCATTTTGGCTCAAATACAGATGGCTCTGGAATGTTTGGAGGTATTTCGGCTGGGCAAGCTGGACAACCACGACCTATGGTTGGTTATAGTAAAGATAAGGGGCCAGGAGTGGGATATCATCACAACAGCAACTCAAACATGTATCACCCTCAATATGAATACAATAAATCGGAAAAGGCGGCGTTAGCATCTATTGATCAAGCGCAGAAACAATATGAATGGTTAAATGGCCCATTACCTAACCTCTCATATAGTTATTCAAAATTACCTAGTAACAATGGTGTAGAATTAAAAATGATATATTACTTTAAATCTGAATCTTATTATTGGTATC
>JAUNUM010000093.1 GCA_030538215.1 Bacteroidia bacterium | reverse complement strand
AGTAAAGTTGAAAAAATAACGTATCACTCTTTTTCCGTCATCGGGGAATGCGCCTTGCGGTTCCAAACCGCATGGCGCGTACGAAAATTAAATAAGATGCGTAACTTATTTTTTAAACTTTTCTTAGTAAGACAAAGATAATAAAAATGTAAAGTTAGATCCGATATTTCATGCAAAAAACCACAAATAATAAATAAAAACAGTAATTTAGCTTTGTTTGTTTTCAACTTTATGGTTTTGACTGACACTTTGTACAATATGCAATAAAAAAACTCCGAGATTTCTCGGAGTTTTTTATTGCAATATCGACAGATTACAAATTCGGATTAACCGATTTCCATTCATTAACTGTCGGGATAATACCCATTCCGATTACTTCGTCGCGAAGTTTTGCTAAGTGGCTATAACTTTCTTTCAAAGCAGCTATTTCGCTGTCGGTTCCTTTGGTTTCGTTGATAACCACGCCGTTTTTGGTGATATCGGTTTCCATTGCCATCATAATGTGTGGAAAATCGGCAGTATTTACGTAGCAACCCGAAGGCCAGCGGAAAGATTCTCCACCCATGGCTGCGCGTATCATTTCTACCGAAACGTACGACGGGCTTTGGAACGATGAGCGTCCGCGCAATTTAATGATGTTGGCTCCGCCTTTGGTAACGCGTTGTTTAAGAGCATCCCAGTCTTCGTTTGTAAGTTCAGATGTGCCGATAAGATCGGTAAGTGGTTTGCCGTTAACTTTTGCTGTTGATGCAAAAACAGCCATTTGCTCGCCGTGCCCGCCATAAGTACGGGTATTGGTAACCTGACTTTGTTTTACGCCGAAGTGTTTTGCCAGTTCGCTTTGCAAACGAGTGCTGTCCAAACCGGCGAGCGTGGTAACGCAACCCGGTTTCAAGCCTGAGTGAATAAGAGCAACTAAACCGGTAATATCGGCAGGATTGAAAATAACGGTCAAGTGTTTTAAATCGGGGCAATATGCTTTGATGTCTTTACCTAATTGAGCAGCAATTTCAGCATTTCCTTTCAATAAATCTTCGCGAGTCATGCCGTCTTTCCGTGGTGCACCTCCCGAAGAAATCATGTATTTTGTATTGGTAAATGCTTCTTTTACATCGGTAGTGTAAGTGAAATCGGCGCCTTCGAATCCGCAATGGCGCATTTCTTCCCACACGCCTTCCAATCCCAATGCAAATGGGTCGTATAAACAAATGTTGGGGGTTAAGCGCATCATAGCTGCGGTTTGCGCCATGTTTGAACCAATCATTCCGGCAGCGCCGACGATGGTAAGTTTTTCGTTCGTTAAAAAGCTCATAATTGATGTATTTAGTTTTAAATGTGATTTCGAATGCCAAATTTACGATATTATCCCGATATTAAAGAAAAATTTATTTAAATAAACGTTAAGATGTTAGTTCGAAAGGTAGTTGTAAATTATATTGGAAAGCTGTTATGGCTTCTAACGTGAAACTTGAGTTTATGTTATACGACGGAAGAACAACAAAAAACCGCTCAGAAGAGCGGTTTTTTGTTGACATATTATGATTTTAAACATTTAATGTTTTGCCCACCAAAGTGGAGTAAACACGTCATTACCTTCTCCTAAAAAGTCTAATGCCTGATTATATCCATTAGGATTACTGTTTTCAAGCGATGACGGATACCGTATTCTTTGTGGGAAAAATTTGTAGCTTTGACTGTTTTTTGCATTTTCTTGAGTAAGCCACGACATTCTTGTTAATGGTTTTTCAACGGCTAAGTTTTCGAAAAATGGTAAACCTAATCTTCTATGATCATTCCATACTTCTAACGCAAGCCATGGCATTTGAGCGATGTATTTTTGAGTAATAATTTTTGTAAGCTGATCATTTAATGCCTTGCCATAGAATGTTTGTGATGCTATTGGATATTTATAGGTAAATTTTTCGGCTTTATGGGTATATCCATTTACAATATCCATTTCTACCGACGCCGGAGGTTCTGCCGTATGATCCCAACTTACAGATGTTCCAACCCTATTATATGCTTTGGATGCTAAATAGGTGCTGAGATGGGATTCATCCGCGTTGCTGTATGAGAAACTTGCTTTAATGCCTTTTTCGTATGCTTCTTTCGCTGATAGAGGAACGTTCCATCCTCTTACAGCTGCTTCAGCTATAAGAAAATAGCTTTCCCAATCGCCGTAAAACACACGATGGTTTTTACTTTCTCTATATACTTTTTGTAGTACTGGGGCTGTTTTGTAGTAGTTTCCATAAATACCATTTGCCGATCCTGCATCTCCCCAGTTACCGTTATTATAGCCATTAATGGAGTATTTGATATTTACCGAATCAACTTTTGTGGGTTTTTCTCCTTTTGGAACTTCTTCCGCAACTTTATTTACAAAGAAGATCGAGTCGCTATTAATCACATCTTTACCGTCTTTCTTTACGGTAGTTGGATTGTATTTGTGTTCATTATCCAAGGGTAAAGAATATAGTGTGAAAAAGCGTGGGTCTATTGAGTAAGGCAAGCCGTCCATGAAGAATCCTGTGTACGGATCATTGGTGTAAGTTGGCCAATGATCTTGCAGGCGACGTCCTAAATAATTCTCTCCTTTTATATAGGGTTTATATTTGTCGGCTGTAATAAGATCGGCTGTTTTTACACCTCCTAATCCAACAATTATGTTGGCAAATGTAGAGCCCATAGTAAAATCGTTCCAAGAACGAGACATCACTCCTGCCAGAGGATCCCATCCATCGCGCTCTTTTACTCTGAAAATATCATCGGTAGATGCTATATAGTCGCTTTTTGCCGCATCTTCAAATTCCGTTTTTGCTTTTGCGGCATCTATTTCTGATAAGCGCATAGCTAAACGCATACGCATAGCGTTGGCATACTTCTTCCATTTTGTGAAATCGAATTCGTATGCTCGATCAAATTTCTTTTCGCTATCATCGGGTTTTACGTTCACATCAATTTTAGATTGAGCATCCTTAAGTTCATCAAGCATAAAGTAATAAACATCTTTTACGCTTGAATAAGTGGGTGTTTTTTCTTGAAAGGGGTCTAACGGTGCAGGTCCAAAATTGTCGGTAAATTCACTCAGTAGGTACACATACCAAATTCTACCAACTTCTTTCAAGTTTTTAGTCATGGCAATATCGTGTTCCGATGTTAACTTATTGTTGACGAGTTGTCTGTCGGCTAAATCGATCATTTGTTTTGCCGATTTCATCCAACTGGAGACATAGCTATTCAGGTAATCGTGATTAAATGCATCGCTATTATATCCGCTTGTAAGTGCTCCAAAATATTGCATTCTGGCTGCATCCATCCAATAATACACAAAGATGCGCTCTTGAATATGTGGATCCATTTGTGCATCTGTTATTGATTTATTTAACATCCACATAACATTAACTTGGTCTTCGGATGCTGCATTAGGATCTTGATTGATTTCATCGAAATCTGAACAGGCATTTATTACTGCCAATAATCCTATTATAAAGATATATTTGATTGTTTTTTTCATTTTTTTATTTTTTAGAAACCAAATGTTACGTTAAAAAGAAAAGTACGTGAAGTTGGTGGTGCATAAGCTTCAAATCCAATAGCGTTTGTGCTGGTCGCAAAAACAGATTCGGGATCTACACCACGTAAATGGCTAGATATCATCCATACATTATTACAAGACACTCCTAATTTAAGGCGTTGGAGGGGTGTTTTGCTTAATGCTTTTTTGGAGAACTCATAGTTGACTTGTACATTGCGCAGTCTGATGTTTGTCGCATCATAAATATTGGCTTCGGTAATACCTAAGTTACCTGTTGCGCCGGCTATTCTGCCCCAATACTCTTGAGGTGTTGTTTTTTTATCATTTACTTTATAACCGCTTCCATCAGCAACTACTGCATCTACTATAAATTCTTCACGTTTGCCATTGGGAGCTGTTATTGCGGCTGAGCCTGACGATTGCAAAGAATGGTTTGTGGCAGAGAAAATATCGCCTCCAATTCGAGAGTCAATTAAGAAACTAAAAGAAAGACCTTTGTATCTGAAAGAGTTTGTTAAACCAAATAACATATCGGCTTGTTGATCTCCTACTTTTTTAATTTCATTATTGCCGATAGGAAGTCCGTTTGCATCTACCACTAATTTGCCGAAATGTTCGCTTTTTTCGTCGGTTACACGTTCAAAGGTTGTTCCATATATTTCTCCATAATTTCCTCCAACGGTAGCATAAACGCGCAGATTGTCATAACCTCCCAACTGATAACGAGAAACGCCTTCGGTTAAGTTCTTAATTGTATTCTTGTTTTTAGAGAAGTTGGCTTGAATGTTCCATCCAAAATCGTTAGTCTGGATAGGATAAGCGTTAATCATTAACTCAACACCTTGGTTTTGGATGTCTCCGGCATTTATTTTCTTTGATGTATATCCACTCATTGGATCTGTGGGTAAATTTAACAATTGATGTGTTGCATTTGATTTGTACCAAGCAAAATCAAACGCTAATCTGTTATCGAAGAAACGTAATTCTGTTCCAATTTCCCAAGAGGTAATTAATTCATTTTTCACTGTCGGATCATACAGGGTTCCGTTTGTGCCGGCAGTGGCATGGTCTTCCGGATCTTTCCCAATCCAATAGGTGTTATAGAGTTGATAAGGTTCTAAGTCGTTTCCAACTTGTGCCCACGATGCACGTAGTTTTGCATAGCTGAACCAATCGGGCATCCCTTTTCCTTCTTCGTTTATCATATCGCTTATTACCCACGATGTGCTTAATGAAGGATAAAAAAACGAGCGGTTTTCGGGAGCAAGTGTTGATGTCCAGTCGTTGCGGAACGTGGCATCCAAAAACCAATACCCACCATGATTTACCTGTAAGGTTCCATAAAGGGAGTTGATTTTTTTCTCTGAAAAATTACGACGGGCTTCTAATTTATTCTTAGCATTGCCGAAAGCAAATAAATTAGGTACTAACAATTCATCCGGATTTGCATGCACTCCGGTATGTTTGCGATGCATTAAGTTACCTCCAAATGTTGCGGAGCCTCCCCATTTACCGAAAATATTGTCTTTTTGTGCACTTGTGAGAAAACTAAAGTTGTTTTCATAAAATTTCTCTTCTCCAAAACCATATCGTCCTGTTTCGGTTAAAGGACTTTTGCCATAGGTTTTATTTTCAAATTCGGTAAAGTACATGTCTGTCCCTCCACGAATTTCGGCATTCAACCAATCGGTAAATTCATACTTTAGTGAGCCAAACATAATAAAACGCTCACGTTGATCATGGCTTAATTTATATTGGCTGAGCCAATAAGGGTTTATAGCAGAGCTTTTTCCCCACCAAATCATTTTTCCATTTTCATCAATGGGTTTACTGAAGTCTCTAATATCCATTGAGCGTGGCAGGCTGTACATCGTTAGGAAAGGGTTGGAATCGTTCTTTCCACTTACAGGACGGTTTTGAGCATCTGTGTTTACGTATTGGATTTTTGTATCTAATGTCCATTTCTTGTCTGCTCCAAATTTACTGATAGCCCGCGTTGTCAGGTTTGTTCTGCTTAGGTCGGCTCCGGGTATTTTGCTCTTATCGTCTAACCTATTTATAGATGTGTAAATGGATACATTTTCATACTGTTGCGAAAAAGAAATGTTTTCGGTAAGATTAATTCCCGGTTTTGAAAAATAGTTGTTTAAGTTGTCATAGGCTTGCATTGTTGCCTTCTCTTTGTTCCATTTTTCATATTCTTGTCCGGAAATTTCCGGTCCCCAACTCGAACCCGATTCTGCATTATAAACACCATTACTTCCTTGTCCAAAGTTATTTTGTAGTTGTGGATGCATAAAAATTCTTTCGGAAGATACAGATGAAGATATGGTTATACCTAATCCGTCGGATTTGCGTCCGCTTTTTGTAGTGATTAAGATAACGCCGTTTCCTGCACGAGAGCCATACAGTGCTGCAGCTGATGCTCCTTTTAGCACAGACATACTTTGGATGTCTTCGGGGTTTATATCGGAAAGTCCGTTACCCATATCGGCCGAAGGGTTCCAATAGTCATTATTGTCTGCTCCGGTAAAGTTATCCATTGGAACACCATCCACAACAATGAGAGGCTGGTTAAGATTGGTTACGGAGTTATTACCGCGGATTACAATTTTGGAAGAGGCTGCCGGGCCATTGCTGGAGCGAATAACTTGCAAACCTGATACTTTCCCTGAGAGTGCATTGGCGATATTGTTTTCGCGGGCTGCAATAATGTCATCGCCTTTTACTTCTTGAATGGCATATCCCAGTGCTTTTTTATCGCGTTTTATGCCTAAAGCCGTAACTACTACTTCATCTAGTAATTCGCTATCGGTTGCTAATGTTACGTCAATTTTTGTACGCCCATTAACCGGAACGGTTTGTGTAACCATTCCCACATAGCTAATTTGCAACGATGCGTTTGCCGGGACGTTACTTAATGTGTATTTTCCGTCAATGTCTGTAATGGTTCCCTTTGAAGCATCTCCCGCTACAATAACTGTAGCTCCAATAACCTCAAGACCTGTGTCATCAGTAACAATACCGCTAACATTCACTGTTTGAGCAGAAAGCAATAGCGTACTTAGCAGAAAGATTAAGCTAAATACCCCCCCCCTTAGGGAGTTACGTTTGTCTTTTCTTTTCATTCTCTCTTGTTTTTAATTTAATGATTTGTAGTTAATTGTAAAAAGAATATAGTTCAATTATATCTCATTCTTCAATGCTGAACTATGCTGTTATACCTTTGTACAAAGGTAAGTTATTTTGTTATAAGTTAATGATTTTTTAACAAAAAAATCTTTTTTAAGTCTTTTTATTTGTGAATTTTATGCTTGCTCTTTAGTTTGTTATGATTGAAGTACTCTTTTGTAAGTAAAAAGAAAAAATGAGAACTATGCCAACACAGTTCTCATTATGAAACGGGAGAGAAGTAGATAAATTTACAATCCTTTTTCCGATAAATATCTCTCGGCATCCATTGCCGCACGGCAACCCATTCCGGCAGCAGTAATTGCTTGTCGGTAGTGTGTGTCGGCCACATCGCCTGCGGCAAAAACGCCTTCGATGTTGGTTTTTGATGTAGGGTCTTGTATTTTGATATATCCCACTTCGTCGAGTTCCAAAAAGTCTTTAAAAATATCGGTATTTGGAGTATGTCCGATTGCGAGGAAGAAACCGTCAATGGCGATATCCACTTTCTCTTCATCAGATTCGCCCATACGTTTTACAAGATGTGCACCTTCCACACCATTTTCACCAAATAAGCCTACGGTGTTGTGTTCGAAAAGAATTTCGATTTTCGGATTGTTCATTACCCGATCCTGCATAATTTGCGATGCACGTAAGTAATCTTTACGCACAATCAGATACACTTTGTCGGCCAATCCCGATAAATAAGTTGCCTCTTCGCAAGCGGTATCTCCGCCACCAACAACGGCAACCGTTTTTTTGCGATAGAAAAAACCGTCGCACGTAGCACATGCCGAAACTCCTTGTCCGGCGTATTTAGTTTCGTCGGGCAATCCTAAGTATTTGGCAGTAGCTCCGGTTGAAATAATTACAGTGTCGGCTTCAATAACGTTCTCGTTATCAATAGTAACTTTGTGCGGATGCGACGAGAAATCAACGGCTGTAGCTCTTCCCGATAACACTTCGGTTCCATAGCGCTGTGCTTGTTTTTTGAGATCTTCCATTAATTCAGTACCGGTAATTCCTTCGGGATAGCCGGGAAAATTCTCTACTTCGGTGGTGGTGGTTAGTTGACCACCGGGTTGCAAACCTTCATATAAAACAGGTTCTAGATTAGCGCGTGAAGCGTAAATAGCGGCAGTGTATCCAGCCGGTCCCGACCCGATAATAAGGCATCGTACTTTATTTCTCATTTTCAGAATGTTTAAAAAACCTTCTCTTTTTGGGAGAAGGCTTATGTGATTAATAATTGATCCAAAGGTACAATTATTCTTCTATATGTGAAACGAATATAGTAAATTTCTATTTGGAGTAAATGGAATAGATTGATGTGCGGGGTGCGGGGTGTTCAATGGTAATTCAATTGTAATTCGCTTCGCGTTATTGGTTGTGTTGAGGAATAGCTCAACTATACAACCGAATTACCACTGAATGACTAACGGAGATCTATCATCTCCACACCCTTATGATTCGCTTTATCAAAAACAAACTCCGAATCGGCAAAATTGTAATTTGCATTGTAATCGTTAATATCGATTTTGTTTTTCATGCCGTTTTTCATTGTGAGGTTCACTTGCAAAATAGTATTACTTTTTTTATCAATAGCAACAGATACGTTTTTGAAGTCGCTTTTGCTGCTTGTTGGAACCATATCTATGACGGATACACTTTTTTTATTTATGGTTTTTGTTACAGGATTTTTAAGTATATATCCGGTTTTATATATACTTAACAATGCCAACGGACTGATAGATGTAATTTCTTCGGGTGAAGGATTGCTGATGTTTACTTCATTTAAATCTTTCATCAGCATCCATTGGGTTTTTCCGTCGAACCAGATATCGATGGTTGACATTTCTATCTTGAATTTATTGTCTTTTACCAGTGCCGTGCCTTTTTGAACTTGATTTGTAGTATTGTTTTCATCGGTGGCAGTCATATTGAACGATATCTTAATACCTTTGGAGTTTTCGTAAATACCGTAAGCTTTATCTAAAATGCTTTTTGCATTTGCAGAACTTTGAGCAAAAGAGAGTGTGGTAACTAATAAAGCGGCAAAAGTAAATATTTTTCTTTTCATAATCTTTTTCTTTAAAATGGGAGTTGTTAAAAGATAGACGGGAAAGTGCGTGAGTGGTTTAAAATAGTGAGTGGGATGACTGATGACGGGTGAC
>JAUNUM010000092.1 GCA_030538215.1 Bacteroidia bacterium | reverse complement strand
AACACCTCGTTTTCCATCAGCGGCGTGTTTGAAGGACCCATGGATACCTTCGACGGCAGCCGCCACAAACTGAACGTAAACCTTACCAAAGGCACCTTGTTGCGCGAAGTGGAAAAACAAGTGCGTTTTGAGAAAACCGACGCCGTTGCTCCCGCGCCCTCCATTGTGGAAATAAAAGACGTGGTTTCCGGCACAACCAACCAAAAACTCACTCCCGGCGGCGTGGTGCAACTGTGGGGAAGCAACCTAAAAATTGATGGCGAAAACACCCAAAACGGACTGTAGTTTGTTCCCGAAACGGGCGATCCGGTAAAAACCGACCTATTGGTTGCCAACAAGCCGGCATCACTTATTGCCATGATTCCGGCACTGCCCGCGGGAAATTACACGCTAAAGATTATCACCCAATACAGCGGCGGTAATCTGCTGAAAACACCACGCACCAGTTTTTCGGATAAAACACTTGTGGTGGAGTAGATTTTGGCAGCGCCTTTGCCAAAGTCTCAAAACTTTGGCAAAGGTAGCTACAAAGTCTCCTATATGCCAAACAACAAATCTAACCCCCGCATTAGAGCATTTCTAACCTATGCATTAGAGCATCTCTAACCTATACGTTAGAGAAGTTCTAACCTAAGGGTTAGAGCGAAGCGATTGGCAAAGATATGGCGCAGAACTATCCGGGAAATAGAATTCTCTCTCCTTAGAGCTTGCAACTCCAACAACCTTTTTAAAACAAACATAACTACTACACCTATAGAATATGCAATTCCTTTCTCAAAATCTCATGCAAGACTGCTTGGAATCCTACATCTACAAGCACACAACCCGCTCACAACTAATTTACATAACGGCGCTTGTGGCGTTACTGGCTTGTTTGGTGGCATTACCGCTGATATACGTGGACGTAACGGTGCAAAACGCCGGAATGATCCGCCCCGTGAACGAACGCGCCGAAATAAAAGCATCAGTCTCGGAATGGGTGGACAGCGTGTATGTGCGTGAAGGTGCCTATTTACAACAGGGTGATACTATTTTGCGCCTGCGAACCGATAACTTACTGGCGCGCCAACGATTGCTGCAACAGAAAATGAGCGATGTAGGCTGCCAGCTTTCTGATTTAAACCAACTGATACGGGGTAACACTCCGCAACACTTTGCTTCAGGCGTGCGCATGCAAGAAAACGCCTATTACACTAAACGCAAGAATGAGTTGGAAACGTTGTTGCAGAAAGCTCAAAACGAACATACTCGCAATAAGCAGCTTTTTGACAAAGAAGTGATTGCACCTAACGAGTACGAGCAGTACCTATTTGCCTTACGCAAAGCGGAAAACGAATATTCATCGCTAAAAAACAGCCAGTTGAGTTCATGGCAAACCGATCAAAACACGCTCGCCATGAGCCACGCCGAGTTGCAAAGTTCACTCAACCAGTTACAAAAAGAGCGCGAAATGCATTATATTACCAGTCCTGTAAACGGTACATTGGAGCAATTTACGGAAATTTATAGGGGAAACAGCATAACGGCAGGGCAAACGCTGGGCGTGGTAAGCCCCGACTCCACACTTTATGCCGAAGTGTATGTATCGCCACGCAACATCGGTTACCTGCACATGGAAATGCCTGTAAACGTGCAGGTGGAATCGTTCAATTACAACGAGTGGGGAACTATTCCGGGAAAAGTGTATGAAATATCGTCTGATTTTTATTTCGACAATAACACCCAAAACAGCTACTACAAAGTGAAGTGCGAGTTGAGCCGTGACTACCTCACGCTGAAAAATGGCCGCCATGGACAATTGAAGAAGGGAATGACAGTGTATGCCCATTTTGTGCTCACGCGCCGTAGCCTTTTCGACCTGCTGTATCAAAAAATAGACCATTGGATAAATCCCACGCAATATAATAAATAAGAGAAGTTAGAAGTTAGAAAATAAAGTTATCAACTGACAGTTATCAGTTCCCGTAACCATTAAGCGCAGTCGTCGCCCTCCCTTACGGGGAGGGTTGGGGAGGGGTCTCGTAACACATAACCTCAAAACAATGAAAAAAGGAACAAAAGTAAAACAACACGACATTACCGATTGCGGGCCTGCCTGTCTGGCATCTATCTGTGCCTATCACGGATTGCGCTACCCCATTGCCAAAATACGCCAATATGCTTATACCGACCAAAAAGGAACAAACCTGCTGGGACTTATTGAAGTAAGCAAACGCTTGGGTTTGGAAGCACGGGGTGTAAAAGGCGATTACGATACACTCATTCAACACGGTGTATTTCCTGCCATTGCCCACATTGTGGTAAAAAATGCACTACACCACTTTGTGGTTATTTATAAAGTTACACCCAAGCACATTTATGTGATGGACCCAAAAGACGGAAAGATACATAAGCTTACTCGCGAAGAGTTTGAAAAAGAGTGGACAGGCGTTATCCTGTTGATGAAAAAAGACGATTCGTTTCAACGCGGAAAACATACACAGAGCGTGATGCGCCGATTTTTCAATTTGTTGTTCCCGCACAAATCGCTGATGTTGCAAGCTTTATTTGGAGCTGTTATTTTCAGTATTTTAGGCCTCTCCACATCGGTATATGTAGGAAAAATAACGGATTACGTGCTAATCGACAAAAACTATAACCTACTCCATCTCATGGGATTTATCATGATAGCCATCATCCTACTGCGCACTTTCATCGGCTCTATGAAGAGCATCTTGGCATTGCGTACAGGCCAGCATATCGACGCTGTTCTTATACTGGGTTACTATAAACATCTCCTCACACTTCCTCAACAGTTCTTCGATACCATGCGTGTGGGAGAAATTATTTCACGTGTAGGAGATGCCGTTAAAATACGTAGTTTTATCAATAATGTTTCCATCGACTTAGCGGTAAACATTATGATACTTTTCTTCTCGCTATGTGTAATGTTTATGTATTCGTGGCAATTGGCATTGATAACGCTGGCATCGGCTCCGTTGTTTCTCATTATTTACATCGGGTTCAACCGCCTCAACAAAAAATACCAACGCCGTATAATGGAAACTAATGCCGAGCTGGAGAGCCAATTGGTAGAATCCATCAACTCCATCAATACCATCAAGCGCTTCGGTGTGGAGGAGTTTGCTAATATAAAAACCGAAAATCGTTTCGTGCGGTTGTTGCGCAATACTTTTCGCAGCATTTATGGAGCTATTGTGGCACAAGGAGGCATTCAGTTTGTATCATCGGCAGTTACCGTGGCGGTGCTTTGGGTGGGTAGTTCGCTGGTTATTCAACAGCAAATAACGCCCGGTACGCTCATGGTGTTTTACTCGTTGATGGGATACGTTATTTCGCCCATCGGTTCGCTCATCACTGCCAACCAAACCATACAGGACGCCCTTATTGCTGCTGATCGTTTATTTCAGATTATGGATTTGGAGCGTGAAGAGGCAGAACAAGACCAAAACCAACGTATCCGCATATATGACTCTATGGTGGGCGATATTGTATTGGAGAATGTGAATTTTCGCTACGGAAGCCGCAAACAGGTGTTTACCAACCTATCGCTTGCCATTCCCAAAGGCAAGACAACGGCAATTGTGGGCGAAAGCGGTTCGGGCAAGACAACGCTTATTTCGCTCTTGCAACATATCTATCCCATTCAATCGGGTAGTATAAAAATAGGGGAGTACGATATAAAGCAGATTACCAATGAAAGCCTCCGCAAAGTGGTGAGCACCGTGCCGCAGCAAATTGAACTATTTGCGGGCAGCATTATAGAAAATATAGCTTTGGGTGATTTTCAGCCTAACGTGGAACGTATTACCAAAATCGCGCAACAATTGGGTTTAAGTGATTTTATCAACAACCTACCCAATGGCTTCTCTACCTATATCGGAGAACACGGCGCAACCCTTTCGGGTGGAGAAAAACAGCGAATTGCCATAGCCCGAGCCTTATATAAAAATCCTGAAGTACTCATTTTTGACGAAGCAACCTCATCGCTCGACTCTCTTTCGGAGAAATATGTGCGCGAAACACTCAATGCTTTAGCTGCCGAAGGCAAAACCATCATTATTATTGCTCATCGCTTAAGTACGGTGCGCCATGCCGACAATATTGTTGTGCTAAAAGAAGGTAATCTCGTGGAATCGGGAACACACGACGTACTCTTGCAAAACAATAGTGTTTATGCACATTTGTGGAATGAACAGTTTAATGTAATAAGATAATCCAATGCACATTGAGATTAAAAACCTCAATGCGCACCTTACGATTCAAATATGAAACAATTTTTTACGATAAGTTGCATTGTAATAATAGCTTGCCATACAGTTTTTGCTCAAGAAAAATGGACATTGGAGCAGTGTATTGAGTATGGATTGAAAAACAATCTTATGCTTTTACAAATGCAAGGAGAAAACAATAAACTGCATATAAAAACGCAAAACCTAAGAAACAGCCGCTTACCAAATGCTGAAATGAGAGCCTCACAGCGATTTAACTTCGGGCGTTCGCTCAATCGCGAAAATGTGTATCAGGATGTGAGTTCACGCACAACCGATATGAGCCTAAATGTAGAAATGCCTCTTTTTGATGGGTTCACCACACGTTATGCCCTCAAAGCAAATACAGCCGGCATTCAGGCTTCTGATGAGAATATAATTGTAAAAAAAGATGAATTAAGGCTCAATATCGTCAATCTTTTTTACCGCGTAGTAATTTATAAAGAAATCCATCAAATAGCGCTCGAACAAAAAAAGCTTACCAAGAACCAAATTGAGCGCATAAAAACACGATTAGAAGCAGGCATGGCATCAAAAAACCTACTGTTAGAGACACAGGCACAACTGGCGGACGATGAACTTAAAATAACGGAAACAAAAGCCAACACCGATATTGCTTTAATTGAACTTGCCCAACTAATGAATCTTACAGAGCATATTGCCGTGTTTGACATCAGCATTGAAGAGTCCGCCGTCAGAACACTGCCTTTTGCACAAAGTAACAAAGGAGTGGAGTTAGATAAATTTCCTCGGTATCAAGCGGCACATTACCAATTGCAACAATTAGAATGGAATTATAAGAAAGTACGCTCAGGATATCTTCCATCACTCTCACTAGGCGGAAGTGTGGGAAGCAGTTATTATAATCAATCGGGAGCAGCTAATCGGTCATTTTCAGAACAATTAAGAAATAATCAACAAACTTATGTGTATGTTGCATTGCGTATTCCTCTGTTCGATAAGTTTATTACGCGTGACAACCTACGTGGCGTTCAACAAGATATCCAAAACCAACAGCTAGCATTGCAAGAAACAATAAATAACCTACACACCGAGGCATTGAAGATTGAAAGTGACTTGCAGCATACGTATCAAAAGGTAGAAACAGCCAACCAATCGGTAACTGCGCACGCGGAAGCATTTCGATTTGCCACAGAAATGTTCAATGCCGGCAAACTTTCTGTTTACGAACATCTGCAAGCCAAACAGCGATTGGCCGATAGCCGGTCACGCGCAGCACAAGCCAAGTATGAGCTAGCATATAAACTGGTTGTATTTGAATACTATCACAAATAACTATTTTAAATGGGAGGATGTATTTTATGACACTTTTTCAACAAATTGACAGGATAAACTATATCGATTCGCTTATAAGAGCCAAACGAACTGGTTCTCCCGATGTGTTTTCACGAAAACTCAGATTGAGTAAGAGACAATTATTCAATATCTTGGAAGAGCTACGCATCGAAGGTTTGGATATTCAATATTGTAGGTACAGGGAAACTTATTATTACAGAGGCAATAAGGTGTTGCATATCTCATTCGTTTTCCAAGACTTAACTGAAATAGAAGAAAAAAACACTTTTGCCGGAAAATTTATATCAGAGTGCAATTTTATTTCACTCTACCCCTCTAATTTTGCCATGTAATTCAATCATCACAAGTGCGCATAGTGGAGAATTGGTTACAGTAAATAGTTTTAGTATCAACAATTTAAATTAATTTTGTAAAATGAAAAATTTAGAATTTATGGAGCTTAATGCTCAGGAGTTGGAAGAAGTGAATGGGGGAATAATAGGTTGGTTGATCGGAGGACTAGCCACCTATGTCTTTTTTGACATAGTAATGAACCCTAAAAGTGCATGGGCGGAATTAGAAGCAGGTTATAAAAGCTATTAAATCATAAGACAATATGAGAAAAGAAATTTTAGAATTCGAAGAAATAACCATACTGGAAGTGTTAAATACGAATGGTGGTTCCGTGAGTGAAGGTACTGGTGGTTTTTTGAGATGGCTGGGACGATTATTTGCATCACATAATGATCCATATAATAAAACAGCATGGGAAATGACACATAAAATGTAACACTAAAAAATCAAGAGTAGGTACTTTGTTATCTACTCTTGGCTCTAAATAATTATGAAAAAAGTACTATTAGGAATTACGCTTGGAGTGGTATTTTATATTTCAATAAATTGTATCTTATATTATAAAAGAATGGGAATAATAACACTTGATGCACTTTGGACACAATCCAGAGCGGCATTGGTGGGTGGATTTTTTTTGTTTATATTATATCTACTAATACGTAGAATCAAAAAATGAATTCTCTTTACAAATATCTCCCATAAAGGTAGATTATAAGCTTTTACAATATTTAATTCGGTCTACTAGTTGGTATTGTATCAACAGCGCATTAATGCAAAAATGATAAAAATAAAAGATAAATTATTCATAATATGCTTGCTATCCTTGAAAGTTGTAATACCGTCGTTCGGACAATCTTCCTCTAAAATTTCAGGATGTGTTACCGATGAAAACGGCTTACCCTTCCCTTACGTAAACATTTTCCTCTCCACATCCAAAACGGGAACCGTAACCAACAACAATGGCGCATTTTCGGTTACTTTTAACGGAGAAGAAGATATATTGAACGCTTCGTTTATCGGTTACGAAACACAAACGGTAAAAGTGGATAAAAATACCGGGTTTATAAAAATACAACTCAAGCCATCCAACATTCAACTCAACGAAGTAGTGGTAACCAATCTTTCGGCAGCAGCGTTATTGAAGAAAGCTATGGAACAGATCCCTGAGAACTATCCGCAAGAGCCATTTCTCTCCAAAGCCTATTATCGCGCCAAACTGTCGGAAGCAGACACGCTGCGCTATCTGGAGGAAACCACGTTCAACATCATAAAATCCTATCGCCCGTCTTTTTCCGACGAATATTTTCTGATAAAAAACCGAAACTTCCGCCTTGCAAACGATCACGGAGCATTGAGACAAATAGGAAATTTTGATATGGTAAAATCGGCGTCCCGATTATTCGATGCCGGCTTTTTCCGCAACTACAACGTTAACTATTTACCCGGCACCACCTTCGACAATCGAACGGTGTATGTGCTATCTTATGCACGAAAAAATACAGAAAGTGGCAATAGCGGCACAATTTATATCGACACAGAAGATTTAGCTTTTGTGCGGTTCGATCTAAATTTCGAGAGCGGCGATAAAAGATTGTCGCAATATAAAAAGATAGACAACAACTATTACTTAATGAGCGGCTATACGCTCCATCTTAACAAACGCTTCAATCGGGTTCTTCCCGCGGAAGCCGATATGCTCATTACAAACATTTCTCATTCGTTTTCAAAAGACAACATTGAGGGAACGCGCGTGGACACCGAAGATATTTTGGAAACATACGCCACACAAGCGCAAGATACGCTCTTTTGGCAACAACACAACACCATCCTACCCGATTCCGCCATTTTACAGGCGTTGGAAAAATATCAGACAAAACAAAAAGACAGCATCGCCATTCGCAACAGCGAGCAGTACAAAGCATACATCAAACGCTTGTACACACCCAACCTTTCATTGATGGTTTCTACCGATTTAGTGAATGATTTTTCCACATTCAATTACAATACAAACTCCATCAACCGCTATGTCTCCTATTTGTTGCAACGCAACCTGCGTGGAACATTTAAACAACAAATAGGCATTTATCTGTATCAGGCTTTTATTTCCGTTCCGTTGGAGGAAACAGCTTCGGAATGGCTGCTGTTGCACAGAAACGGAATAGGGAAGGGAATAAAAATACATCCGTTTTTAATAAACAGATACAATCAATCGTATTTGTACGGTGCCGAGAATCAAATACTTTCCGGCTTCAAGACCGAAAACTATATGGATTTTATGCGCTTGCACACCATCAGAAACGACGGGCATTACGTGAAATCATTACAGATAGAAGAAGAGTTTGCTAAAATAGACTTGTCGAATAAAAACAATTTGGTCAATTACTTACAGTTATATGGAATGGAATTGTTTATGCGGAAAGGAACCAACACTTACAATCCGTATAAAAAAGATGTGAAACAAACCGATAAACCCCAAGAAAAACAACCGCTTATTATCGACCGCAACCGCAGTTGGGTAAAATATCTTTTTAATCCCGATGCGGAATATCAACGTCACGTTCTAAACGAAAACTTATCGGATAAAGAACAGCGTTACTTGAAACGTTCCGCATATTGGTCGTGGCTTAACTTGGTATCGCCGCAAATGTATGGCATTCCTAAGTTCAAACTGGACGATAGAAACAGTTTCACGTTCAGTCTCAATTACCTGCGCGCGCCGTTCGGCGAAATGTTCGGGCAAAATATTTGGCTGATGCACAACCACAATCAGTTGCACGGAATTTTCATCAAACAGTACAAAAATCACGAGAAAATAACTTTCGGCATCGGCTACAAATTATATGATTTGAAATTGTTTCCAAACATGTACGTAACTTCCACACTCGACATTTGGCAGCAACCTGCCGATTTGAGGTTTAGGACATCAACTTTATCTACAGGATTTCACGTAAGCCAATTGTTCGAGTATCAATTTCTTCCACATAAATACATCAATCAAAACAACATATCTGTTTTTCTTGGCTACGATTACAAAACAAAAGGATACATGCCGGAAAGTTTTTATACGGACAAGAATTTCAACGTAAAAGTAGGCTTCAAAGTGAATGTAAAGTAAGATGTTTTTCAAAATGAATATAACGTATTCCACTTTAAATACTCTTCCATTCTCTAGTATTATTAGACACAAAAAACAAAGTCTACTAATTGTCAGCGAATTGCCTTATCTTCTACTCTACCCTCAAGTAGCCCAGCCGGGAATCGAACCCGAATCTAAAGTTTAGGAAACTTCTATTCTA
>JAUNUM010000091.1 GCA_030538215.1 Bacteroidia bacterium | reverse complement strand
GATAAAAGAATTAATTTTGTATAAAACCTGTAACGGTTATTTAGGACTAGTCAACCATATGCATCGGCAAATATTAAAAGTTTGCGGCCAAAGATATCTGCTTTTGAACGGAAAAACACATCTGGTAAAAGAATCCGATGATTTGAAGAGATTGGAATATCTTTTATTTTGAATAAAATATTTTTGAAACTTTCGTTTTTTCAGATTATCTTTGTACCATATAGGTACACAAAAAAGAAATGCTTTATGTTTGTAATCAGTTCAAGAGAATTTCGCGATAATCAGAAAATGTATTTGGATAAAATTGACGCGGGCGCGGAAATTTTATTGCAACGCGGAAAGACAAAAACATACCGAATAATTCGTGTGGATGAAGACGATACAGTTGTAAAGAAAGAACATATTCTTGCGCCGGACAGTGATTTAACGAGTGCCATAACCGCCGAAGAACTATTAGACAGGCTGCTTCCACGCATCGAAGAAATGTTGGCTAAATGAAGGTTTTGTTTTCGCCCGAAGTGGAAGATTATTTGTTTGAACTCTCGGAAACTCTTTACAAAAAAGGGTATTTCGGGTTTAAAGATTCCGCGGTCGCATATGTGAGAAATTTGGTGTTGGAAATTAAAAACACACTCCCGATTTCAACAAAACGCCCTGCACCTCCCTACTTCGAGCGATACAGGAAAAACCTTTATTATGCATCGTTTCGCACAAATAAAAACAGCCAATGGTACGCGTTTTTTCCACCTATCTCCAAAATAACGAAACAATCTACCTGGTTCGCTATATCAGCAATAATCACGTAGTTGCCCAATATTTGTAACCTCAATACTTACTCCACCTTAAACCTAATCGCCAACGAATTTCCCCCTTCATCCACCACCGTAAGCGTATGCTCTCCTGCATCGGGCGACAATCCCATTTGATGAACATCGGATGTTTCGCCGATATATTCGTCATCCAAATACCAAAATACGCGCTTAGATGGATTTCGATGCGCGAGTTCAAAAACCGCCTTTCCACGCGAACCGTCTAATTGTTTGGTTATTTTGATCATAGAATTGGGATAAGGATAAATAAACTGCATCACTTCTCCCGATGCGCCATCGCGACACTCGGGCGAAAACGGAGGCAGCACCTGATAGACCGGAAAATGCTGCTTATAATACCACTCCCACGACGGTGGCAGCACAAACCACGAAGCCGCCTTGATACCTCTGCCTGCGGCACAATGCTCGTAAACCCGATAACGTTCATCTTCCGAAACATGAACAAGTTGGTGGTAATTGCAAACATTGCCCTGCGTTGCTTTTATCGGCGCCAAAATAGTATCTGCCGATGATGGCGGACAATGCATTCCCATCAGGCAGCCACTTTCGCGACAAACAACCACTTCGGTCAAATCGCTGTAAGGCGTTTCGAACCACGATGTAGGCGGCAACAGATTAAACAAATCGAACATCACTTGCGCCGATGTGCGTGCACCTGTCAGTCCGGGACGGCCTTCGCCGCTCGCGTTTCCCGTCCACACCGCCACAAGGTATTTGGGCGTTACGCCCACCGCCCACGCATCTCGAAACCCGAAACTTGTTCCCGTTTTCCACGCCACTTTTCGCATCGATGGAATAAACTGCCAATCAATTTCCTCGGGGCGATTCACGTTAGTCAGCACTTCCAATGTCAGCCATGCTGCACCTGCGTTAAATGTAGAGACGGTGCGTGCACCGTCTTTATTCACACCCTGAATCAACTGAAAATCACTATTATTCGCAGAATTCGCGGCGGCGTGCGCCATATCCGCATACGCCTGTGCCACATCCCACAACGTACCTTCTGCTCCGCCCAAAATAAGCGAAAGTCCGTAATACTCCGCCGGACGGTTCAGCGTGGTCAATCCCGCTTTTTTCAGCAAATCATAAAACTTCGGTACCCCGTACCGGCGCAGCGAAACCACCGATGGAACGTTCAATGAGCGTGCCAACGCTTCATCGGCATGTACAGCGCCATCGTATTGCAAACTGAAGTTTTTGGGCGAAAAACCACCCACATTTATGGGAATATCGGGCAGCAGTTCGGTGGGCAACAGCGATCCTTCCTGCAACATCACACAATAAAGAAACGGTTTGAGGATACTGCCCATACTTCGTGGTGACTGAATAATATCCACCTGATTTCCCGATTGTTGATTATTGAAATTCACGTTTCCGATATACGAAATGACTTCATTTTTCTCCAAATCGACAATCAAAGCCGCAAGATTTAAAATATTGTTTTGCGAAAATTCTCTATTCCAACGTGCCAAAACATCATCGGCCTGAAGTTGCAAACCCTTGTCGATGGTGGATTGTACGTGCGTTCCGGGTTGCGACAAGTAAAGCCGTGTAACCAAATGCGGAGCAATTTGCGGCAAAGGATGTGGGTTTTCGAGTAGCGGTTCGGCGGTAGCCAATACATAATCGGTTTGAGAAATTACCCCGGAACCGAGTAATCTTTGAAGCAACCGATTACGCTTCGTAAGCAACCCATCCCGATTTCTACCGAAATGCATCAACGACGGCGAATTCGGCAAAACGGCGAGTGTAGCCGCTTCCGCCCACGACAACGACCGCCCATCATGTCCGAAATATCTCCACGCAGCGGCATCAATGCCTACTACGTTTCCGCCCATCGGTGCATGAGAGGCGTACAACGCGAAAATGCGGTTTTTGGAATACGATAATTCCAATCGCGTAGCGAGAATGATTTCGATGAATTTCTCGAAATAAGTGCGTTTGTTTTTGCGCATTAAACGTACGGTTTGCATTGTGAGCGTACTTCCGCCGCTAACCACCCTACCCGATTTGATATTCTGCAGCATTGCCCTTCCAAGCGACAAGGGATTCACTCCCGGATGATACCGAAAATACCGGTCTTCGAATGCCATCAGACAAATCTTGTATTTATCGGGAACGTTATCGGTAGGCGGAAACCGCCATTGCCCGTCCAAAGCGATGCGCGCGCCCAATAATTCGCCGTTGCGATCGGTAACTAATGTGCTATATGGCGCGTTGAAAAGCGGACGGGGAAGGGAAAAGATGTACCAAATCAACAGGATGAGGCTGATGATTAGGATTGTTTTTTTCCACCGGTTTCGATGTAGAGACGCACGGCCGTGCGTCTCTACGGTAAACAATTTACCCAATTGCCGTGTCCGTTTACATTTAAAATAATTCATCTTTCTTCCAATTCAACGGATTATTGACAATGTAATTTCGGATATTTTTTAACGATTGTGCATTTTGAATGATATGGTCGTAATAATTGGGTTGAAAAAAACGATTGTATTTATTGTATTTTGGAATGTCTAATAAATTGTCATCTATATAATTATTGACAACTGTATTAACACGTGATTTGAATCCTGCAACAAATGATGAAATAGATTTTGGCCTGCGGTGTGGTAGAGACACACGGCCACGTAGAGACACACGGCCGTGTGTCTCTACATTTCCGCCAATATTATTAGGTTTTTCCAAAAAAATAATTCCGTGAATATGATTCGGCATAATCACATATTCATCCAAAAACAATTCATTCCGAATATGAAATGATTTTTCCCATTCCGTTTTGACTATCAGACCATAATCAGATAAAACCATCCTATCGTCAATAATTTCGCCCAAGATACACTTGCGGTCTTGTATTGCCAGTGTGATAAAATAAATACCATCGAAAGAATAATCCCAATTAGGTTTTCGATGCGATGAAATACGATATTTATTTTGAAATTTATCCATTGTATTTCGTATTGCGGGGCATTGTAAAGACACACGGCCGTGTGTCTCTACCGGCTGTGCGATTAAACATAATGGAATTATTCCACAACATCCACCCACATCCCCTGCGTCCTCGCCTGTTCACGCGGTTCATACATCGCCTGACACGAAACGGCGGGCAGATAATAATTACCCCGATACGCCGCCTGCAACCTCACACGGAACGTGTTTGATTGCCCGGCACCGAGGTTGAAATACGTCAGCACACGGTCGTCGCGGATATCGCGATAATTGTATTGTACAGACGCACGACCGTGCGTCTCTACACCTATCAAACGTTCATTGAAAATCTCCCAACCCGACGGGAAAATCTGCACCAACGCCAAATCGGTAAACGATTGCTCCACCGAATTTTGCACGGTAACCACCGCCGTGAATTCCGTTCCCTGTTTCAGCGATTTTACATCCAACGGTTTGCCTGCGGCATCGAGATAGTTAACCGACAGCCTCAAGGAACCTTCCGCGGCACGAAGCGTGTCCACCAACGGTTGTGTAAAAGTGGTAAGTCGGGCATAAACTTTGCCCTTTCCTTTGTTGGAAATCTGTACCGATTGATTGGGCGCCGTCTTCAAATCCACCTGATGGAAAGCCTGCGGCGTGGAAACAGCTGCCATTTTCTTTCCGTTCAACGTCCAAGCCACATCTATATTTCCCGAACCCATTTTCTCGGCCAATTGTGCCATTGCCGTCAACCCGAACGCAACGGTTTGCGTGGAAATATAATCGGACGAAAGCGCACGCGAAACGTCCTGCGCCAACTGCAACGCTTTTTCTATATTTCCCAGCAACAAATACGTTTGCATAATCATTGCCTTATCGCGCGCCGCCGAGCCATACGTATCGTTATTGAAACCATACTCGTTTACCGCATCCGACACATTGAAAACCAGCGAATTTGCCACATCCGATTTTCCTGCCAGCGCATAAGCCGCCGCCAATCGCCATTTTGCCTGAATGTCCAAATCTGCGATTTCCCGCATACGATTCATTGCACCCAACTCGCTATTCCCGCTCAATGCCAAAGCATACAAGCGATAAGCCTGCTGCAATTCCGTCATCGAAATACCATAATAACCCCGATAAGCATCGGTACGTGTCCAGTTTTGAGCCAACTTTTGTTGAAATCGAACCCATCGATTAATTACATTTTGCGAAACATCGAAACCTTTATTTTTGGCTTCTACCAAAAAATGTCCCGCATACGTAGATGCCCATTCCGAAGCATAACTTTGTCCCGACCAATAGATAAATCCGCCATCCGACAGTTGTCGTGAAGACAGAATTTGAATAACCGATGCAATTTTTTTGTTTGTCAGTTCCTTTTCGGTATCCGAAAGTGAAAGGAAATTACCCAAATACAATAGTGGAAACCCTTGCGAAGTAACCTGCTCGGTGCATCCGTGCGGATATTCCGCCAGAAACGACAGATTTTTATTCAGGTTCACACTCGGGATGCGCGACAACTCCAGTTTTGCCCAATCGGTTGGGTTCACGTTTCCGGGATTGAGCGTGAGTTGCGCGTTTCCGTTCGGATCGATAAGCGCCGATTGGCTGATGACAACAGGTGGATTCGGATTTCGAACGCCGATATCGATAGTTTCCGAAACCGATTCTCCCCCACCCGATGCTTTTATCCGAACCTGCTCGGCTCCAATTCTGTTCTCGGCTTTCAGCTTAAAATAGACGATTTTATCGCCTACGGCATTGAATGAAACCGATTTTGACGTCTCGCCCTGTAATTTCAGCAAACCGTTTGTTTGAACTGAAACCTGTACATTTTTCACTTTCTTGTCCATCGCAAAAACATTCACAGGCAGCCAAACTTCTTCTCCGGGACCCATCACGCGCGGAAGCGTGCTCAACGTCATCAGTGCATTTTTAACAGCAACCGTTTTTTCGGTGCTGCCGTACGCACCGTTTCCTCCCGCGATTACCATCACACGTACCGAACCCACGTAAGGCGGAAGTTTTATTTTGTGCGTTTTGGTTTCTCCGCCTTTAATCGTAAACGGCCCTAGGAATTTCACAACCGCCTTGAATCGGTTTACCTTGTCACTCGAAGCTTTCAGCGCTTCATCACCGCCAATACTCAACAACGGCCCAATCATTCCCGTATTCGCACCCAGCACACGGTCAAATAAATCCCACGTGCGCACGCCGAGAGCTTCGCGGGCATAAAACTCGTTCCACGCGTTAGGCGTTTTAAACGAGGTAAGATCCAGCAAACCTTCGTCCACAATGGCAAGCGTGTAAGTCATCGGTTTTTGGGTTTTTTCGGAAACCGACACCGAAAATTCTTTCTCGGGACTCAACTCGTTTGGCATTTGTATTACAGGTTGTAACTTGCTGTTTTTATCTTCCACGTTTATGTTTCTCACGCCATACAGGCGGATAGGCAAATCGTTTTCGGTTTGCGCGTGCGGTTGAAGCAACGTGATGAAAAGATAGAAATTGGGATTCATCTCTTCGGTAATTTTGAATCGATATTCGGTATCTTGAGTTTCCGACGTTTTTATCCACTCTTTCTGAATGATGCGCGAACCATTCTCAATACTTACCAAAGCACGTCCCGAAGAACTTTTTGGAATCACGACCGTTGCCGTTTCGCCTACGGCGTAGGTTTGCTTATCGGTGGAGAACGATAACATCGTCAAGCCGTTCGGATCGGTTTTGTTGGAACGCCCATACATCGATGCCCAATCCACATAAAAAACGGTTCCTGTAGAATGTCCGCTTTCGGTGTCTTTCACGAGAATCAGGTAACGCCCCCATTCGGGATAATCCACCTGAAATTTCACTTTTCCGCTTCCGCCCGATGTCGAAATAACTCCGTTGGCAACGGGCGAAACTGCCGTGTTGTTCACGTACGAACCCAAATCTTCCTGTGAACTGTTCCACCACCACGACCAGTTGAGTTTGTAAATCTTATATTCCACACTGCTGCGCGAAACCTTTTTCCCGTAAGGATTCACGGTAACCACATCGAAAAAGATGGGTTTGTCCGTTTCCAGAAAACCCGATGCTTCCGGCTCCGGTGTTTTCACTCCTGCATACACGCTGTAAGGCGAATAATAAGCGGTTTGTGCGTAGAAACTCATATCACCGCCGGTTTCAAAAACGCGCGAAACAATATTGCCTCGCAACATTCCCGGAGCGGCTTCGGCAACGGGTATTTTGCTGTTTACACCCGCCACGCCCGATGCGTTGAGCGTTCCTTCGAACAATTTGTAACTGTTTGTTTCGAACTTGAAAAGCGGATTGTTAAACACATAATTTTTATAACCTGTAAATGGATTTTCGGCACGAGAAAGCGTGATTTCCACTTCCGATTTCAGGTTGGATGCCGGTGCACCGTGCAGCCATTGCGATGTGAGTGTTCCCGAGAAAACGCCTTTGCTCGCATCGATGACGGAATCGGTTTCCAGACGCACTTTCAAGCGATTTGGCTTCACGGTTTCTATCCGAAGCGATTTGTAGAACGATGTTCCGCCCACTTTCACGTACGATTGCCAAACGCCGGTGGGCGCAGACGGATCGGTGGTAATTTGGAAAGTGTAAAATCCGTTTTCGCCGTTGGTCTTTACCTGTCGATGATAGAATTGGTTGGTTGGCGTGTACACTTCGAGAGTAACGGGATGGCCTGCAGGTAATTTTTTCGCTTTATCTTCCAGAATAAAAGACACATAAATGGTGTCACCGGGGCGCCAAACGCCGCGCTCGCCATATATGTACCCTTTCAATCCCTTCTGAATTTCTTTTCCGCTCACATCGAAATTGCTGAGTGAGAGCGACAGCTCATCCTTCACTTCCAGGTAACCGATATCTTTTCCGTTGGCAGCAGTAACCACAAACGGACGACCATTTTTGTATTCGATTTCGGCAAAGCCTTGTCCGTCGGTTTTTCCTTTGCCAATCGGTTGCATCTGATAATTGTAAACCGTTACATCGGCGCCCGAAAGCGGCGATGTAGAAAGAATATCGGTTGCGGCAAGCGTGATTTTATTCCCGTTTCCGCCTTTGGCAATAATTCCCACGTTAGACGCCATAACCGTGGTTTCGATGATACGGTCACGATTCATATAATAGGTGGGTTTGCACGGATCATCGCGGTCTTCCCAATTGTATTCCGCCCAATCGATGAATTCATAATAATACGGATTCGTTTCGTCCCAAACCGCTTCATCTTCTTCACTGATGGTTTCGTCATCAAAATTGCGCATCGATGAGTTTTGGGGAATTTGTGGCGTTATACCTCCGCAATTGAAAAGCGAATAGTCGGGTTTCATGGAGAGTTGTACCATATAAATGGCTCCCGGGTCATCGTTAATCATCGGCGCCAAATCGATAGAAAAATTGTTCCAGCGGGTTAAATCCAATGCTTTATCTGCATCCAAACGGATTTGTTTCTTTTTGATTAACCGACCAAAACGGCGCACTTCCCCATTCGAATTACTGTTCATGGAGTTCGATTGCAGGTAGTAAAGAATGTTGTTTTGATAAATTTTTATCACTTTTACATCCACCGCCCACAGATTTACGGCACTAAATGGAAGTACTAATTGACTGGAATTGGGCAGGATATTTCCGCTTTTCTCCATTTTTATCTGCGGCTTTTCGCTCTCGGCACGAAGTTGATAGGTGTAGTCTTTTGTCAAGGCTAAGTTTTCAAAATTCCGCAATCCTTGATGAATTTGTAACGTAATTTCTTCACGCGGAAAGGTTTCGGGATAAATTTTCAATACGTTTTTATCGATTTGATACGTAAAATTCCCGATTCCCGAAGGGACAACAAGTCCCTGAATATCCTGATTTTGAGATAATGGGCTGCTGAAAGCGATGCGGATATGAGGCGTGGATTCACTTATCACTCGCACATCGATTACTTTAAATTCTGTTTCAGGCAAAGCAGGAAAGTCGATAGTGAACTTTTCTCTTTTTTTTGCCCCGATAGTGCTTCCATTTACTTCAAGTTCATAGCTTTTAGCTTTATTTGTGCGTTGTAAACTATCAATGGATACCAAAAAAGTTCCGTTTGAAGCAGATTTTATATGAATCTTAGCTTCGCGATTAGCTCCCTTAAGCTCGAAGATTTCAGCAATTTTTTCAGGCGACTCGTTATTCGCCAATCTCAACGTTCCGGTTACCGAATTCCATTTCAAATCGCTGACACTCATGGGTGAATACGGCAACAAATCGAATGAAAAACTTTGTTCGTTTACCCGAAAATAGAAATTGAAAGTTTTGAATTTCGGCTCTACTTTCAACGCTTTATCCAGATAAAATTTCGCTGTATATTCTTTTCCCAACTTTAATTGTCCCGCATCGGGAACAAAACGTATGATTCTCGAGTTTATCCAATACGTTTTTCCTTTGATAGAGGGCGAGAAAGAGAAAAATTTCTCTTGCGTTTCGGTATTCAATTCTACGGCAGGAAGTTCTTGCGCCAGTTCGATTTCGATATACGAATCGGGCGAAATATTACCGTAAGTAAATGCCGCTATGTATCGGGCAAATTCGGG
>JAUNUM010000090.1 GCA_030538215.1 Bacteroidia bacterium | reverse complement strand
TAGCTATTTTTTGATGGATTTGGGCTTTCATTTCGAATTATATAGCGGGCTATTTTAAAGAAAGGAAAGTTCAAAGACACGAAAAAGAGCAAAAAGCAGTCTGAAAGAATCAGAAAAATAAGAATACAATAAGATTTGTAAAATTCAAAACAGTTTCTTAATCTCGGAAAAAACCCACAAAATCGTGAATTAATCCCGAGAATATACAACATTACAATAACTGAAAAAATGTGTTATTGATCACCCGTAGTTGATGTTTTTTTGTCGGAAGAAGGGTCGGATTTAATATCTTCTTCAATATCGTTCAATCCTTTTTTAAAACTGTTGATGCCTTTGCCTAATCCTTTCATGAATTCAGGAATTTTTTTCCCTCCAAATAAAATTAGAATAGCTAAAATAAGGAGAGGTATTTCCCATCCATTTAAATTAAAAAGTAACGGATTCATAGGTTTTATTGTTAAATTGTTTAATTACGTACGTATCTTATCATCAGCACAAAAGTAGGATTAAATATTAAAGCATGCAATAATATTAAGATAAAGTTTCGTAAAAAAGGATAGTTGGATAGGTCTTTAACAAGATGATCCGCAAAATAAACCTCTGATATCTTCTCTTACTTTAAAAGTGTTAACGTTCAAAAAAAGCGTAGCTGCACTGTATTTTTGTTTTAAATTTGTATCGCGAAGTTTAGAACGATTATAAATTTAATGAATAAAGCATATCTGTTTCTCATCGTTTTCTTATGTATATCGATGAGAATTTTTTCTGCTCAACCACCTGCTGTGGAAGTTAGAGCGGTTTGGTTAACAACTAATTATGGTTTAGATTGGCCTCGAAATAAAATCAGCCAAGAAGTGCAAAAACGAGAACTTATTTCTATCCTCGATAATTTACAAAAGCATAATTTCAACACCGTTATTTTTCAGGTTCGAGCAAGGGGCGAAGTGTTTTATAATTCAAAAATAGAGCCGATGGCATCAATCGTTATTTCGCAAGAGTACGGAAAGCCGAAATTTGATCCGTTGGCATTTATTATCGAAGAAACTCATAAACGAGGAATGGAATTGCACGCGTGGATAGTAACCTATCCGCTGGGTGTAGATAAACATGTGCGGAGCTTGGGAAATAGCTCGATAACAAGAAAAAATTCTTCCATAACAAAAAAATATAGAGGTGAGTGGTTTCTCGATCCGGGAAATCCCAAAACCGATGATTATCTTTTATCCATTGTAAAGGAATTGGTTGTCAATTATGATATTGACGGTATTCATTTCGATTATATTCGTTATCCCGATAATTCGGGGAAATTTCCCGATGCAGGAACGCACAAGCTTTATAGTAAGGGAAAATCATTACACGACTGGCGCAGAGACAACATAACCCGCTTTGTAACCAAAGCTTACGACTGGGTGAAAAGTCAAAAAAAATGGGTGCAGGTCAGTAGTGCACCGTTGGGCAGATATCGTGCGTTAGGAGGCTCGGGAGCCGGATGGACAGCCTTAGAAACGGTTTTTCAGGATGCAGCAAAATGGATGAAAATAGGCAAACACGACGCCCTTTATCCGATGATGTATTACAAAGATCATCTTTTTTATCCATTTGTGGACGATTGGATTAAAAATGGAAATAACAGAATACTTGTTCCCGGACTGGGCGCTTATCAGATGATAGAACTGGGTTGGAGCCGGCAGGATATTGTAAATCAGATGAATTATACGAGAAAGAGCGAATCTGCCGGTCAGGCATATTTCAGAGCCGATAATGTTTTGTCGAACACGAAAGGGATTTTAAATACTATCGATCAGTATTACCGACATCCGGCAAAACTGCCTGCAATGACTTGGCTTTCGAATGAAGCACCTAAAACTCCGCTCGATTTGACAGCCGAGAGCGTAAACGGTAAACTTCAACTGAAATGGGAAACCGATGATGCGAAAGCTCGCGTTACTTATAATGTTTACAGAAGCGAATCGGAAGATTTTGATGTAAATAAAGCCGAGAATATTCTTACAACGGGGTTACGCGAGCCCATTTTCGAGTGCTCTGCTCCCGTGGATGAAAAAGCATATTATTACTTTGTAACAGTTTCAGACTCATATCATAACGAAAGTGAAATCAGCCATCCGGCATTTTTTGTTCACTCCCAAATGGTTAAATGAGTTTTAATTTGTATCTTTAAAAAATTATCGAAAAATAACTTCAAGCGATTGAAAAAAGAAATATTTTTGTACTATGGATAGCAGTCAAAAATTGAGGAAGCAAGTAAAAGATGAGTTTATGCAGTATCTCTCTGAGCGTAAGCATCGTAAAACTCCTGAAAGGTTTGCCATACTCGATCATATTTACAACACCAAAGGTCATTTTGATATGGATTCGTTGTATAAATCTATGATTGACGTGAATTTTCGTGTCAGCCGTGCCACACTCTACAACACCATTGAACTGTTGCTCGATTGTGGTTTGGTAGTGAAACATCAGTTTGGTGGAAATATTTCGAAATACGAACGTGCCTACGGCAATGAAAATCATGATCACATCATCTGCACCAGTTGCGGCGATGTTTGGGAAACCAAAAACGGTAACCTTTTCACGCCTGCCCAGCAAAAGAAAATTAAGAAATTCACCGTAAGTTATTACAGCATGTATATTTACGGGATTTGTAGCAAGTGCAACCACGCAAAAAGAATCGCGTTGAGAAAATTGAATAAAGAAACAAAATAAATGCGAAGAGCATGGGGCTTAGAGCATAGGGTAAATTTGTTTCACCCATTGCTCAATGCTCATTGCCCAACGCCAAATTAGAAAAAATGAAAGTTGATGTAATCTTAGGCCTTCAGTGGGGCGACGAAGGAAAAGGAAAAGTAGTGGATGTTTTAACGCCCAATTACGATGTTGTGGCTCGTTTTCAAGGCGGTCCCAACGCCGGACACACGTTGGAGTTCGAAAACCAGAAATATGTACTGAGGTCGATTCCATCGGGAATTTTTCAGCAAGGGAAAATCAATATTATCGGAAATGGCGTTGTGCTCGATCCCGCTTTGTTTAAAGCAGAAATTGAAGGATTAGAAGCATCGGGACATCCGCTTACCGATAGGTTGTATATCTCGAAAAAAGCACACTTAATTTTACCAACACATCGTTTGCTTGATGCTGCAATGGAACAGGCAAAAGGCGATTCCAAAATTGGAACTACCGGAAAAGGAATTGGTCCTACTTACACTGATAAAGTGAGCAGAAACGGATTGCGCGTGGGCGATTTGTTCCACAATTTCGAAGAAAAATACAAGGAAGCAACAGCCAGACACATTAAAATGCTGGCTCAATACGATTTCGAATACGATTTAAAAGAGGTTGAAACCGAGTGGTTTGCAGGAGTAGAAAAACTGAAGATGTTCAATATTATCGACTCCGAACATTATATCAATAAAGTGCTTGCAACAGGAAAAGTTCTTGCCGAAGGCGCGCAAGGCTCCATGCTCGATATTGATTTTGGTTCGTATCCTTTCGTAACATCGTCTAATACCATTTGCGCGGGCGCTTGTACCGGATTGGGTATTGCTCCAAGCAAAATCGGCGATGTTTATGGTATTTTTAAAGCATATTGCACACGCGTGGGCAGCGGTCCGTTCCCAACGGAATTATTTGATGAAGACGGTCAGCTGATGCGCGATGTTGGTCGCGAATATGGTTCTGTTACCGGTCGTCCGCGCCGTTGCGGGTGGATTGATCTGGTGGCGCTCCGATACACGATTATGCTAAACGGAGTTACTAAGTTGGTAATGATGAAAAGCGATGTGCTGGACTCATTCGAAACCATTAAAACCTGCGTGGCATATAGCGTAAACGGTAAAGAAACCGAAGATTTGCCTTACGATATTTCCGAAAACATTGAACCTGTTTTAGTGGAATTACCGGGTTGGAAAACCGATATGACGAAAATGCAATCGGAAGATGAATTTCCTGAAGAGTTCAACAATTTTCTCTCCTTTTTGGAAGACGAATTGGGTGTGCCCATCGCCATTGTTTCGGTTGGACCAAATAGAGCACAGACGATAATTAGATAGTAAAAACACCCGACAAAAATTGGGCGTTTTTCTGCGACGTCCTAAATGAAATTATGTTGAAACAAGCTATTCTTTAGATTACTCTTTTGCTATATTAAACTATTTTTTTACACTTGTGTCATATAGCTGCAAAGTAAAAACTTGGTATGTTTTTTGTATTCATATTGGTAGAAAAACATTTTACAGGTGTTTTGCGTTTAACATAAAACAATTTAAAAATTTATCACATGGCTGGTATTTATTTTCTATTAATTTTAATTGCAGTAGCAGGTTTTGGAGTACAAGCCATGCTGCAAAGCCGATTTAAAAAATACTCAAGAATTCCTATCAGAAATGGAATGACGGGTAGAGATATAGCGGAAAAAATGCTTCACGATAACGGAATCTACGATGTTCAGGTTATCTCTGTTCGTGGTCAACTTACCGATCATTACAATCCCACCAACAAAACCATTAATCTGAGCGAACCGGTTTATGGAAGCAACAGTGTTGCAGCAGCTGCAGTAGCTGCTCACGAAACAGGACACGCTTTGCAGCACGCCAAAGGTTACGCGCCGTTGAAAATGCGTTCAGCGTTGGTGCCGGTAGTAAGCGCGGCTTCAAAATGGGTTACGTGGATACTTTTGCTTGGTATCGTTATGGTACAAACTTTTCCCGCGCTGTTGTGGATAGGAATCGCTTTGTTTGCCAGCACCACCTTGTTTAGTTTTGTAACGCTTCCGGTAGAAAAAAATGCTACCAACAGAGCGCTAAACTGGCTAAGCAGTGCAGGCGTAACCGATGTGAGCAATCACTCGCAAGCTACTGATGCTTTGCGTTGGGCAGGTTATACTTATGTAGTGGCCGCTTTAAGCTCGCTCGCAACACTCTTGTATTACATTATGATTGCAATGAGCGGAAGCAGAAGATAGTGTATTTAATTGCATATCAACAGATAATATTAAACGCGGTGCGAAAACATTTTCGCATCGCGTTGTGTTTTTAAAGAAAACTATAAAAGTAATTTTTAAGCGCTTTCGTTATGGAGAATGATAAATTCAACGAATATCTTACATCGAATATCGATATAGATGAACAGGCTATCAGTTTGCTGCCCAACAGTTGTAAAACCATTACGCTGAAAAAAGGCGATTTTGCCTTGCGCGAAGGAGAAACCTGTAAACATACTTTTTTTATTGAAAGTGGCTTGCTGAGGCAATATACGCTCGATAACAAAGGCAAAGAGCACATTCTGCTTTTTGCTCCCGAGAATTGGTTTGTAGCCAACATCGAAAGCGTTCATTTCAACCGCCCTTCCAACTATTTTATTGAAGCTGTTGAGGATACTCGTATTTTACTTGTCGATGAGGAGCTTATCCTTCGTCTTTCGCAATATTCACGAACTTTTCTCGAGTTTAACAATAAGTTGCTCCACAGCCATATTCTAAGCCTGCAAACTCGGGTAACTCAATTACTGGCAGCTTCTGCAGAAGAACGTTATCTCGATTTTATCAAGTCGTATCCGCAATTGGTGATGCGCGTTCCGCAATGGATGATTGCCGCTTATCTGGGCATCGCTCCCGAAAGCCTGAGCCGCGTTCGCGGAGAATTGGCAGAGCGGAATTATCGCTCACGCGAAGCGTAAAATCGTTTCTTAACATACATCAATGTACATCGAAAATTAAGCGACTATCTTTGCAGTAAAATAATTTAAAAATCACAAAGGAGAAAAAATATGAAAACAATTTATCATGCCGCCGATAGCCGCGGTTATGCCAATCACGGATGGCTCAAAAGCAATCACACATTCAGTTTTGCCAATTATTACAATCGTGACAGAATGCATTTTGGTGTTCTGCGTGTTATTAACGACGATTTTGTAGAGGGTGGTGAGGGTTTTGGAACACATCCCCACAACGATATGGAGATCATATCGATACCGCTTGATGGCGATCTCGAGCATCGCGACAGCATGGGTAACGGTAGTATTATCCGTAAAGGAGATGTTCAAGTAATGTCGGCCGGAACAGGAATTACGCACAGCGAATTTAATGCTAATCAGGATCGTCCGGTGAAATTTTTACAAATTTGGGTTTTCCCAAGAGAAAAAGGTGTTAAGCCGCGTTACGACCAGATACATATCGCTGATTTTGCCAAACCCAACGATTTTCAGCAAATAGTTTCACCCAATCAGAACGATGATGGTGTATGGATTCATCAGGATGCATGGTTTCATATCGCCAATTTCGATAAAGACATTGTCAAACAGTACGATCTAAAGAAAAATGGAAACGGGGTTTATGTTTTCGTAATCAAAGGTAAAGCGAAGATAGGAGATCAAACGCTGAACGAACGTGACGGTTACGGCGTTTGGGATACCGATAATTTTATGCTCGAAGCACTCGAAAATTCCGAAGTGTTGCTGATGGAAGTTCCCATGGAATTATCCAGATAATTTTACGAATCCGTCTGACGAATTCAATCAATATTACAACTAAAAAAATCAAACATTATGGCTGTAAAAGAGTATTCAAACGGGGAAATTACCATTGTTTGGCAACCCGAAAAATGCACACATTCAGGTATTTGTGTCCGTACATTGCCAAAAGTTTACAATCCAAAGGAAAGGCCGTGGATTAAACCGGAGTTTGCAACAACAGAAGAACTGAAAAATCAAATTAACAATTGTCCGTCAGGAGCATTGAGTTACAGGGAGAACAAATAATGGAAATTCAGCACATTAACAATGAGAGTAAAGGCTTGTTCAAAGCCATCGATAACGGAAAAGAAGCAGGACGGATGACTTATGCCTGGGCAGGAGACAAACGTTTCATAATTGATCATACCGAAGTGAAATCCGAATATTCGGGACAAGGCGTGGGTAAACAAATGGTGCTGGCAGCCGTGGAGTATGCACGTACCCAAAATGTAAAGATTTTACCGTTATGCCCGTTCGCTAAGGCAGTTTTCGCCAAAACTCCCGAACTCAGGGACGTATTATAACAAGCAATTAAAATTATTGATAAAGACGGCAACCAATTGCCGTCTTTATTTGTTTATCGTTAAACTAATTACACTGCGATGAAAACAATTTTAATAACAGGCGGATCGGGCTTGGTGGGGAGAAAACTATCGAGGTTGCTCATCGAAAAAGGATACAAAGTGATCTGGCTTAGCCGCGAGCGCTACATAAAAGCTGAAATCCCCCGATACAGATGGGATTATCAACGAAACGAAATAGAAAAAGAAGCCATTGAACAAGCCGATGTAATTATTCATCTGGCTGGATCTAATATCGGAGAAGATTCGTGGACACGACTCAAAAAGCAGAATATCGTGGAAAGTCGTGTTCAAACCGCACAGCTTTTGCTCGATACTGTTAAATCGATGGATAAAAAACTTGATGCCTTTATCTCTGCTTCAGCGATCGGATTTTACGGCATTAAAACTACCGACAACATATACACCGAAGAAGATAACCCCAACGAAAGTGATTTCCTTAGCCGGACTTGCCGAAAGTGGGAAGCTGCTACTTTCAAGTTTCAGGAAGAACTCAACGTCCGTACAGTAGCGTTGCGGACTGCATTTGTGATTTCGAAAAACAGCGATGCGTTCAGGAAAATGGTTCTTCCCACCCGATTCGGACTGGGCGCACCCATCGGAAGCGGAAACCAATACCTTACGTGGATTCATATCGAAGATCTTTGCCATTTGTACCTGAAAGCGATTGAAGATACCAGTATGCAGGGAATATATAATGCTGTTTCGCCTCAATTTATTAACAATGCCGATTTTATGCACACACTGGCAAAGTCGATGAGAAGGCCGTTTTTTATGCCCCACGTTCCATCGTTTTTTATGCGCTTGATTATGGGCGAAGCTGCCGATATGATCTTGGGCGGAAGCCGTATTTCGTCACAGAAAATTCAGGATGCCGGTTATACGTTTCAGTACGATACATCCGAAAAGGCTATTAAAGCTTCACTGAAAGCCATAAAGGAAAAGGAAGATAAAAAAAGAAAAAGATAATAACTGTTCCGTCTGACCGACCGTGTCCGATCTATGGCGGATTGCCGGTCTGACGGATGAATTTTGAAATCCAGTAAAATATGAACACTTTTATTGTTCTTCTTCGCGGAGTAACACCCAGCGGAAAAAATCGAGTGCCCATGGCACAACTTCGACAAGCTCTTTCCGATAACGGTTTTCTGAATGTACAAACGTGGATACAGAGCGGAAACGTAATTCTCGATTCTGATCTTTCGGTTAAGGAAGTAGCAACGAAAGTGAGTAAACTTATCAAGGAAAATATCGGCGCCGATTTGAAAATTATCGTGAAAACACCTGCCGAGATTAAAACAGTACTTGACGAAAATCCTTTCGGAGAAGGATACGATATATCCCGTGTTTTCTTTACGCTTTTCAACGATATTCCCGATGAAAATCTGGTGAAAAACTTACAAGAACAAGATTTCGGCAACGACAAGTTTGTTATCACATCAAATGCTATCTATCTTTTTATTCCGGGTAGCGCCGCCGAAACCAAGCTCAACAATAATTTTCTCGAAAGAAAATTGAAAATAGATGCCACTACCCGAAATTTTAACACGTTGTCTAAAATGATCGAATTGAGTAGCAAGAATCTGTAAAGCATGCACTTATGAGTATTATTGTAATTGCTTACCCGAATGGGTTAAACTAAAATAGCCGCAGGTGAAACCTGTGGACGAGGAAATATAAACCCATCAACCCATAGGGTTGAACAAAACACCAAAAAATGAGCAATTTTCGTCAAATTTTTTATCAAATCGTTTTCAGCACAAAAGATAGGACTCCGGCGATTACCGAAAAATATGAAACCGATTTGTACAAATACATTTGGGGAGTTATCAAAAATAAAAAATGCACATTGTATCGCATTAACGGAATGCCGGATCATTTACATATTTTTTCGGATTTGCATCCAACCGTTTGTTTGAGTGATTTTGTGAAAGACATCAAAATAGCCAGCAATTTGTGGATGAAAGAGAGTGGTAAATTTCCGGATTTTGAGGCATGGCAGAGCGGTTACGGTGCTTTTACCTATTCGATACGTGAAAAAGAAATGATCATTAATTATATACGTAATCAAAAAGAACACCATAAAACGGAAAACTTTAAGGAGGAATTTCGTCGTTTATTAGAAGAGAACGATGTTGATTTTGATGAAAAATATTTGTTGTAAATTCAACCCTATGCAGGGTTGTAGTGTTATTGATTCATATTTCAACCGTATGTTTTACATACGGCTATTAATGTTCAATCCAT
>JAUNUM010000089.1 GCA_030538215.1 Bacteroidia bacterium | reverse complement strand
AAAAAAAGCCCTTACCGGGCTTTCTTATTTTTTTTAATGATAATTGTCAATCGGAATAAAAAAATATCTGCCTAATGAGGTTTTTTTAAGAGAATTTAGGCATCTATTTTATCGCAGAATTCTCCTATTCTTTCTGCATTTGTTTCGAAATCGGCAATATGGCCTAAATAAGGGATTTTCTTGTCGTTGACGTATTTATCTATCTCTTTATTGATTTTTTCACTTCCTTGAATAACTCCATCGGAGTAGTCGATGGCCAGTTTTGTGAGATTTACAAAATCCATCTTACCTCGTTTTTTCACATCTTCAATTTCTATGTCGCCTATAGTATCGAAACGAAGTTTTTCTGCAAATCCCTCATTGAAAGGTTTTTCGAAGTTCTCGTCGTACACTGAGTAGATAACTTTCGCGTTTTTAATGCACGGATCGTCTTTGTATCCTTTCTTGATATAAATGGGAGCTAATGCCGTAAACCAGCCGTGGCAATGAATTATATCGGGAACCCAACGCAGTTTTTTTATAGTTTCCAGCACGCCACGAATAAAAAAGATGCTTCGCTCATCGTTATCATCGTATTCTACGCCGTTTGCATCTACAAGTGTTTCGCGATTTTGAAAGAAATCGTCGTTATCGATAAAATAAACCTGCATGCGTGCCGCTTGAATGGAGGCAACTTTGATGATAAGCGAATGATCGGAATCATCGATAATCAAGTTCATGCCCGAAAGACGAATAACTTCGTGCAACTGATTTCTACGCTCGTTTATATTGCCAAATTTGGGCATAAACGTGCGAATTTCGTGACCTTTATCCTGAATAGCTTGCGGTAAATATCTGGATATATGCGAGATTTGTGTTTCCGGCAAATAAGGGAAAATTTCCTGCGTAATGTACAGAATTCTTTTTTGACTCATTTAACTAACTTTCTTCAAATTTGCTACAAAGATAATAAAAAAAATCCGCATAACCGCAAAATGTTTACCGATGCTTTTTATTTAAATTTGATTTTCAGTAATTTATCCCAATTGTGGTTCAATATGTTTTCAATAAATCAATTGGAGTTTTACTTTTTTATTTCGTAAAAATTTTGTTGCTTTGCACGCTAAAAATAATGGCTTTGGGGTTGTAAAAACTTTATTCACGATTCAATGTTATGATTGAATTAAAATTAAGAAAAAACCAGTGTATTCCAATAAACATATCGTAAAAATAAGTTTACCTATTCTGCTCAGTTTAATGGCGCAGAGTATAATTCAGGTAATTGACACTGCTTTTCTTGGTCGAGTGGGAGAAGTGGAGTTGGGAGCATCGGCGCTTGCCGGAATTATTTATATTGCCATTTATACCATTGGTTTTGGTTTCAGCATGGGCGCACAAATTCTGATTGGAAGGCGAAATGGTGAACGAAACTACAGTCAGATTGGTGAAATTGTCATTCAAGGAGTTTTGTTTCTGCTTATTCCTGCTTTATTGTTGATAGCTGCATTTAAGCTTGGGCTTACCGATTGGTTGATGAGGCTTTTTAAGTCGGAAAATATCAGCCATGCTGTCTCCGATTATCTCGATTGGCGTGTTTATGGTTTTGTTTTTGCTTTTGCAAACAGTACATTCAGGGCATTTTATATTGGTGTTGCTCGAACCAAAGTGTTGACAATTAATGCACTGGTAATGGCGCTGGTGAATTTGGTTCTTGATTACGGGCTTATTTTCGGAAATTTAGGCCTCCCCGAAATGGGAATTGGCGGAGCTGCATTGGCATCGGTTATTGCCGAAGCTACTTCTACCTTGTTCTTTATTGTTTACACGCGGAAAACGATTGATCTAGAAAAATATGGTTTTAAGAAAGTTACTTTTAAATGGTCGGTTGTTAAAAAAGTATTGAATATTTCCATCTATATGATGTTGCAGTACTTGTTGTCGATTGTTACGTGGATGATGTTTTTTGTGTTTATCGAAAATTATTTGGGCGAGCGTTCTTTGGCTGTTACCAATATTGTACGAAGTTTATACACCATTGTTACTATTCCATCTCACGCGTTGGGATCGGCAGTAAATACCATGGTGAGCAACACTATTGGAGCTTCACGACAAAACGAAGTACTAAGTTTGATAAAACGAGTTGTGCTTATTAGTTTGTTTTCTATGCTGTCTATTATTTTTATAATGGCTATTTTCCCACGTTTAATGATTCATATTTACACCAACGATATTTCGCTTATAAATGATACCGTAGCGCCACTCTACGTGTTATTGACCTCTTTGCCATTCTATGCCGTGGGAACGGTTTTGTTTAGTGCTGTTTCCGGAACGGGAAATACTCAAAAAGCGCTTTTGTTCGAGATAATTACGTTGTCGGGATATGTTTTGTACACGTGGTTTATCATTGTTTATCTTAGGTTATCGGTGAGCTGGGCGTGGACAACGGAGCATGTTTACTGGGTGCAGTTGATGCTTTTCTCTCTGTTTTATTTGCGAAGCAAGAAATGGGTGCATAAGAAGATATAGGAATTTATAATTCGTAATTTTTCTTTATCTTTACCGATTGAAAAACGAATAATATGAAACGCTATATCTTTTTTCTCTTGGTAATTGCTTTTTGTTCTTCAATTTACGCTCAAGAGTACCGCTGGAAAGCAGAACTAAACTATTTTTTTGATAATACAGAATACGAAAAATCACCGTTTATCGATTCCGAAACCATGAACGGTATCTGGCTTAATCCCATGGGAAGCATTGTTTGGGATAACAAACACTCCATCAATGCCGGTGTGAATTTGTTGAAAATTCCGGGAATGAACAAAGCTATCGATAAAGTAGATGTTACGGCGTATTATGAGTATAAGTCGCCGAAAATTCTGTTTCGTGCCGGCTCTTTTCCGCGTAGCGAAGTATTAGGAAATTACAACAACTTCTTTTTTAAAGATTCCATTAATAATTTCGTACCCTTGATGCAGGGCGTTTTCTGGCAGATTGGAAATGATAAAATTTTTTTTAATGCCTGGTTCGACCGAACAGGATATGCCACTCCCACCAAACACGAACATTTTTTTGTGGGATTATCGGGAAAAGTATCGAAAGGATTGTTTTTTGCCGATTTTCAATCGTATATGTTTCATTTCTCCAACACCAAACCTGCCACACCGGGAGAAGGTGTGAGTGAGAATTTGCAATTACAGGCAACAGCCGGTTTAGAGTACAAGAAAGAAGATGGATTTAAAGGATTATTTGCCATTGGAACATTGATGGGGTATGAGCGTGATCGCCGTTTCAAAAGTGAACTGTACAAACCTATTGGTTTTGTTGCCCGTGGCGATGGCGAAATGTGGGGAATTGGTACAAAAAACACACTTTATGTGGGAGATGCACGAATGCGATTAGCTAAAACTTTTGGAGGGAATTTGTATTGGGGAACGCAATTTCTTCAAGCAAAATCGTATCTCGAAAGCGAGTGGTATATTCGTTTAATAGAATCCGATTTTGTGAAAGCGCGTTTTAATTGTAACTTGCATCTTACCCAAGGCAATGTGTTGTTTCAGCAAATGCTTACCGTTTCGGCATCGATAGATAATTTCAGTCCGAAAAACGGGAAAGGAATTGTTTTTCCGTGGATGAGGATATTTGAATAATGTAGAGACGGTGCGTGCACCGTCTTAGCGTGCACCGTTATGTATTACAAAAATGAATTCAAAAAAATTTCAAAATAAATTCCGCATATCATCAGCACGTCTTTTGGAGCACGATTACAACTGTGGTGTCTATTTTGTTACGATTTGTGCCGCAGATATGGTTCATTATTTTGGTAAAATTGAAAATGATATAATGAATTTATCTAAAATAGGCGAATATGCAGAAGAGAATTTGACAAGCGTTACAAAGCATTACCCGTATTGTGAAATTCCGTTGTTTGTGGTAATGCCGAATCACATACATTTAATTGCGTTTATTGATGGTGGAAATATCGTAGAGACGATGCGTGCATCGTCTCTGTCTCAAACCCATAGTGATTCTAAGACGGTGCACGCACCGTCTCTACACAACCGTCGGTGGAGAAATGAATCTGTCAATGAAAAAATGCAACTAATTTCACACCGAAAAGGTCGTTTATCGGTAGTCATCGGTGGCTTCAAATCTTCGGTTACCCGTTATGCAAACAAACATAAAATCTCGTTTGCCTGGCAAGCGAGATTTCACGATCGTGTTATCCGTAGCCAAAAAGAATTAAATTCCATTGCAGAATACATTGAAAACAATGTTGTACAATGGAATTTAGACCGTTATAATAACTAATGTTAGAGACGGTGCATGCACCGTCTCCATCACAAATCTGTAATAATTCTGAGACGGTGCACATACCGTCTCTACACAAAAAATATGAAAGACTTATTTTCAGAAGACGTTTCACAGCCTACTAAGTTTCCTTCGGAAGATTTAGGGGTAAAAGACCATATAGAAAATCTCCGCAGCCAACTGCACGAGTACAACTACAATTACTACGTGTTGTCGCAACCTACCATTTCCGATTTCGATTTCGATAAATTGATGCGGCAATTGATAGATTTGGAAGCGCAATATCCCGAATTTTATGATCCCAACTCACCCACGATGAGAGTGGGCAGCGATATCAACAAGAACTTTGTTCAGGTTCAGCATCGTTATCCGATGTTATCGTTGCAAAACACGTACACCGAGGGTGAAGTAACTGATTTTTACAATCGTGTGAAACGTTCACTGAACGAAGATTTTGAAATCGTTTGTGAACTGAAATTCGACGGTACATCTATTTCACTGGTGTATGAAAACGGCAGGTTGTCGCAGGCAATTACGCGCGGCGACGGCAAACAGGGCGATGATGTTACCGCTAATGTTCGCACTATCCGAAATATTCCGCTGGTACTGAAAGGCGATAATATTCCCGAATATATTGAAGTGCGCGGAGAAATTTTACTGCCGTGGAACGTTTTTGAAGAACTCAACAAAGAGCGCGAAGCGCAAGAAGAACCGCTTTTTGCCAATCCGCGCAATGCAGCATCGGGAACGCTGAAGATGCAAGATTCAAGAGTGGTTGCATCGCGAAAGTTGGAATCGTATATGTATTACGTAATGGGTGAGCGGTTACCGACAAACAGTCATTTCGAAAATATGGAGCTCGCACGGAAATGGGGATTAAACGTATCGAAATCGACAAAAAAGTGCAGTTCGATTGAAGAAGTTTTCGAATTTCTGAAATATTGGGATGTAGAACGTAAAAATCTCTCAGTAGCTACCGATGGAGTGGTGTTAAAAGTGGATTCCCTTTTGCAACAACGCAATCTCGGTTCAACATCCAAATTCCCAAGATGGGCTATCGCCTACAAGTTCAATGCAGAAAAAGCCCTCACGCGCTTGGAGTCCGTTTCTTATCAAGTGGGACGCACCGGAGCAGTTACGCCTGTTGCTAATCTGGAGCCGGTTTTGCTATCGGGAACTACCGTAAAACGTGCTTCTTTGTACAACGAAGATGCTATTAATGCGCTTGATTTACATATCGGCGATATGGTTTACGTGGAAAAAGGCGGTGAAATTATTCCCAAAATTACTGCTGTTGACAAAGAAGCACGTTTTCTTGTGGGCGATAAAATATTTTTTGCCAAACATTGTCCGGATTGTGGTACACCGTTGGTTCGGAACGAGGACGAAGCAATACATTATTGTCCCAATAGCGATGATTGTCCGCCACAGATAAAAGGACGTATTGAGCATTTTGTTACCCGCAAAGCCATGAATATCACCATCGGTCCTGAAACTATCGGGTTGCTTTACGATAAAGGATTGATTAAAGATGCTGCCGATTTATATTCTCTGAAATTCGAAGATTTGGTGAATTTGGAACGTTGGGCAGAAACCAGTACCAATAACCTGTTGGAAAGCATCGAAAAATCAAAATCCATTCCTTACGAAAGAGTTTTGTTTGCACTCGGAATCCGGTTTGTCGGCGAAACTGTGGCGCAAAAACTGGCATCGGCTTTCCCAAATATCGATTTACTGGCATCGGCAACGGTTGAACAGCTTACATCAGTAGATGAAATTGGCGACCGCATCGCAAAAAGTGTTATTGAGTTTTTCAGCAATCCAAAATTTATCGATTTTGTCAATCGCCTTCGTTCGCGCGGCTTGCAATTCGAATTAAGCAAAGAAACATTGGCTGCACGAACCGATAAGTTAGTCGGTTTAACCATCGTTATAAGTGGAACGTTTGAATTTCATTCACGTGATGAATACAAAGCCATGATTCTACAGAACGGCGGAAAGAACAGTGGGTCGGTCTCCAAAAATACCGATTATATCCTTGCCGGAGACAATATGGGACCGGCTAAACTGGAAAAAGCCGAGAAATTGGGAGTGAAAATTATCGATGAAAAAACGTTTTTAGAAATGATTGGTTCTTAATCATTCTGAACAAATAAAAAACCAAACTTGTTATACAAGAGAAGTTTAATTTATAAAAAAAGAAAAAATGGAACTTAAAAATTTAACAAGAACTCTATTTGTTGCTGCTTTTGCCGTAGCAATAACATTTTCATCATGTAACAATCCGAAGCAAAAAGAGGCTGAAACGGATAAGGATACTGTTGCCGTAGTAGAAGAGATTAATACTCAAGTTAAGGATTTTATGGCTTACACGTACGCCGAAAAGGACAAGGCATTGACTAATGCTAATGCTGAAATTGAGAGATTGAATAAAGAAATCGACAAAATGAAAGACGATTTCAAGAGTAAATCAAAAGAACTTTCGGCAGAAGCCAAAGCCGAATACGAAAAGTCTATCGCTGCTTTGGAAAAAGAAAGGGATGAATTTAAAGTAGAAGTGAATAAAATTCAGAATAGTACCGAAGAAAATTGGGAGCAGCTCAAAAAAGATGTAAACCGCACCTACAACAAAGTATCTACAAATGTTGAAAAAGGATGGGGAGATTTTAAAGAGGGAGTAAAGGACGCGGTGAAAGATGTTGAAAAGAAACTTAACTAACTTTCTTGGAGAAAAATGCTAAATAAAGGCGTACGAATAGTGCGCCTTTATTTGTATTCTTCAATAATTCTTACAATATCTTCCCACGGCAATAGTTTTCCTTTGCCGAAATCACCGCATGCCAATTCGCCTTCGGCAGTTTCGTACACATTGTATCCAGAGTTTTTCAGTTTCTTGATATTGTCCTGAACAATAGGATTTTCGTACATAAACGTATTCATTGCGGGAAAAATAAGTATCGGACAGCGGGCTGCCATAACGGTGGTGGTAAGTATGTCATCTGCAATTCCCGAAGCAATTTTGCCAATAACATTAGCTGTGGCAGGCACAATGACGAATAAACCGGCGGCTTTAGCCAAATCAATGTGTTTTGTGTCCCAATCTCGTACGGGGTCAAACATATCGGTAATAACCGGATTGTGCGACATGGTTTTAAACGTGAGTGGAGTAACAAATTCCTGAGCCGATTTTGTCATTATCACTTCTACATTGTAGCCATCTTTTTTGAGTTGGTTGACAATTTCTATGGCTTTGTAGCAAGCAATTCCTCCGGTAACGCCAACGACGATTGTTTTCATTTTGATTCTTTTTAGGTTTTAGACGTGGCACGCCACGTCTCTACATATCTAACATATTTTTTACGACAGTTTCCGCTATTTGCTTTTTTCCGATGGGGCGTGCGATTACTTCACCGTTTTTTATCAGCATTCCGCTGTGGTTGTGCTCCGCTATTTGCGCCAGTTGATTGGCAAAAACCATATCGCATTTATTCTTTTCGGCGAGGCGATTGGCAACATCAATCAGCTCGTTTTCCGATACATCTCTTAATAATTTAAATCCTACTAAAAAAGTTTCGGGATTGTTTTGCTTAATAATTGGAATTACTTTTTTTGTGCGCTTCAGTCCTATTATAATATTATCATCGGACGGAATTTTTTCATCTGTATTGAATTGGTTTATAGGATTTTCCAAAGCTTCTCTCACAGCAATTTCATTTGCTTCCCCACGAGTTTGCATACTGCTGATTTCCATTGCCAATTCACATGTGTTTGCAGCATAAGCAAAGGTAAAATCGGAAATTGCCATAGAGTGGATAAAGTGTGAAATATGAACATTTTTGGTTAATTCGTCAACTGCTTTATACACACTTTCGGCATCCGACACGGAGATAAATTCTACAAGCGATTTTTGCTTTTCGTTCAGTTCTTTTCTGAAAGCTGTTTCGGTAAGAATGTAAAATATACGAAAGTCAGAATAGTTTTTTTTCTGAAAATAATTTAGCACAGCTTCCAGGCAATTCCAACCGAGGCTGCCCGTGCTGACATTGGTAAGTTTCCGAACGCCATCAATATTTTCTGATGTTCCGCCGGCCGTAATCGCAATGTTGAGCATGAGTTAAATTTTTTCTATGATTTTATTATCGTCGCCTAAAATAAAAACATCGGGTTGATGTGTTTTTGCTTCTTCGGGCGTCATAGATACATACGCCATGATGATAATTTTGTCACCCGGCTGAACTAATCTGGCAGCTGCTCCGTTTAGGCAAATAATTCCGCTGTTGGCTTCACCTTCAATTACATAAGTTTCAAAACGTGCGCCGTTGTTGTTGTTTACTACGCTCACCTTTTCCCAAACGAGAATTCCGCTTTTTTCAAGCAGGTTTTTATCGATAGTAATGCTTCCCGTGTAGTTGAGATTGGCTTCCGTAACGGTGGCTTTGTGAAGTTTTGCTTTTAATAATGTGAGTTGCATCTATTTTTTTAAAATTATGTTGTCGATCAATCTTGTTTTACCGAATCTTACAGCAACTGCCGCAAGGGCTTTTTCTTTTACGGTTTCAACCGTTTCCAGTGAAGGATATTCGTAAATGCTCACGTAGTCGATATTGGCTAATGGAGCTTCGCTTATCTTGTCTATAATTCTTTGTTTTAATTTTTCAATATTTGTTTCTCCGCTTTCAAAAACAGCTTTTGTTTCCAACAGAGCCTTGTTTAGTATTACTGCCTGCGCTCTTTCGTCAGCTGATAAATAGGTATTACGCGAACTCATTGCCAAGCCATTTTTTTCTCTAACAATCGGACAAACAGTCAGTTCTATGTTTATGTGCAAATCGGTTACCATTTTTATTAAAATGGCGGCTTGTTGCGCATCTTTTTGTCCGAAATAAGCTTTTTGTGGTTGAACAATATTGAAAAGCATGGCTACAACCGTGGTAACTCCTTTGAAGTGTGATGGGCGCGATGCTCCGCAAAGCACTTTTGTGATGTTGCCTTCGACCTCCACAAAAGTGGAACTTCCGTCTAGATACATTTCTTCTACCGAAGGATAGAAAATAACATCGGCTCCGGCTCCCATGGCGAGTTGTTCGTCGCGATCAATATTTCGTGGATAAGATTCAAAATCTTCGTTGGGAGCAAACTGCGTGGGATTTACGAAATCGCTTACAACAACGATATTGTTTTCCGCTTTTGCTTTGCGGATAAGCGAAAGATGTCCTTCGTGTAAAAAACCCATGGTTGGAACCAAACCGATGGTTTTGCCCGATTTGCGATGCGTATCGAGATATCCTCTCAGCTGTTTAATGGTTGTAATTATCATTTTTTTATTGCTATTGGCTAT
>JAUNUM010000004.1 GCA_030538215.1 Bacteroidia bacterium | reverse complement strand
GCGAAAAGAAAGTCCAAATCCATCAAAAAATAACTAAAAAACATCGCATAAAAAAAATCAAAACAGTTTCTGGGCAATTCATTGTTTGGAACTAATAACTCATAATTTTCTTATGTCCACCATCATACATATAGAAACTGCAACCGAAGTTTGTTCGTCTGCTTTATCATCTAACGGAAAAGTTTTGATTTACAAAGAAAACCGAAAAGAACAATCGCACGCAACTTCGTTGGGTGTTTTTGTGGAGGAAATTATGCAGTTTGTTCGAGAAAAAGATTTGAAAGTTGACGCGGTATCCGTAAGTAGTGGACCAGGATCGTACACTGGTTTGCGCATAGGTGCATCGGAAGCTAAGGGCTTGAGTTATGGATTGAATATTCCACTTATTGCCATTCCTACTCACAAAATTATGGCTTGGATGATAAAAGATAAAGTAGATCCCGACAGTTTACTTTGCCCCATGATTGATGCCCGAAGAATGGAAGTTTATACTACTTTTTTCGATACGAATCTGAATATTTTGCGTGCTACATCCGCAGATATTGTAGATAATAATAGTTATATCGATTTGCTGGAAAATCACAAAATTGTATTCTTCGGCAACGGAGCCGAGAAATGTAAAGAGGTTGTTACGCATCCAAATGCTTTGTTTCTGTCAAATATACAGCCGTTTGCATTCGCAATGATTGCTTTAGCTGAGCATACTTTGTCAGTAGGTGATTTTGTTGACTCTGCTTATTTTGAACCTTTTTATCTGAAAGAGTTTGTGGCTACTATACCGAAGAATAAAGTGTTTTGAAATACTGTTGTCCGGAATTTAGAAACTGTTTTGACGGATTTAAAATAGTTTTTTAGTGTCTGAAGATAAATGTCTAATTTTTTTAAATTTAATTATTATGGATTCAATTTTGAAAGTAAAAGTAGTTCCAAACGGACCTTTGATGCTTAATGGTATCTGTGAATTGGAAAAACTTGATGGTAGTACCGATAAGCGCGAAGGAAAAACTTATCTTTGTCGCTGTGGGCACTCGGATAACAAACCGTATTGTGATGGAATGCATCGAAAAGTAGAATTTCAAGGTTAAAAAGAAAAAGGGCCAAAAGCGAATGCTTTTAGCCCTCTATTTTTTTTGTGAATTTTCGTTCAATTTACCGCTTTCTTTCCTGCCAATAATGTGTTTTTTAACAGCGAAACAATCGTCATAGGTCCAACTCCACCCGGAACGGGAGTAATGTAACTGCATTTTGGAGCAACCTCATCGAAAGCTACATCGCCACTAAGTTTAAATCCCGATTTTGTTTTATTGCTCGGAACACGAGTTGTGCCAACATCAATAACAACTGCACCTTCTTTTACCATATCGCCTTTCAAAAACTCGGGAACGCCTAATGCAGCAATAATAATATCGGCTTGTAAGCAGATTTCTTTAATGTTCTTTGTGCGGCTGTGACACACGGTTACCGTGCAATCGCCAGGATATCCTTTTTGCATCATTAGCAATGCGGCGGGTTTGCCCACAATATTACTTCTGCCCAAAATAACACAGTGTTTTCCTTTGGTTTCAATTTCGTATCGTTTCAACAATTCTACGATTCCCGACGGCGTAGCCGAAAGAAAGCAAGGCAGCCCAATGGACATACGGCCAACATTTACGGGATGAAAACCATCCACATCTTTGCGATAATCTATCGCTTCGGTGATTTTGTCTTCCGAAATATGTTTTGGTAACGGTAGTTGAACAATGAATCCGTCGATATCGTTGTCATTGTTAAGCCTGTCAACACAAGCAAGCAGTTCTTCTTCTGTTACATCGTCTTCGTAACGAATCAGTGTAGATTTAAAACCCACTTCTTCGCAAGCACGAACTTTGCCGGCTACATAAGTTTCGCTTCCGCCATCGTGCCCAACAAGTACAGCTGCCAAATGCGGTGTTTTTCCGCCATTGGCTTTAATTTGTAGAACTTCTTCCGCTATTTCTTTTTTGATTTGAGCCGCTACGGCTTTTCCATCAATTAATTGCATAATCATATTTTTTATTTGAGACGCAAGCATTGCGTCTCTACAACTCGAAACGCGTACCTCGAACTCGTAATTATCTTCTTCTCATATTTTTCATCATCGCTTTACCACCGCCTGTAGTCATTGTACGCATCATTTTGCGGGTTTGGTCGAATTGTTTGATGAGGTTGTTCACTTCCTGTACGTTAGTTCCGCTTCCTTTTGCAATGCGTGCACGACGGCTTCCGTTCAGAATTTCGGGATTAGTGCGCTCTTTGGGTGTCATGGAGCGAATGATGGCTTCAATGTTTTTAAACGCATCATCGTCGATATCCAAATCTTTGATTTGTTTTCCAACACCGGGAATCATTGATGCTAAATCTTTCAGATTTCCCATTTTTTTGATTTGTTGAATTTGGGCTATGAAATCGTTGAAATCGAACTGGTTTTTAGCGATTTTCTTTTGCAAACGTCGAGCTTCTTCTTCATCGTATTGCTCTTGTGCTTTTTCAACCAGCGAAACGATATCGCCCATACCGAGAATTCGGTCGGCCATACGTTCGGGATGGAAAACGTCAATAGCATCCAATTTTTCACCTGTTCCAACAAATTTAATCGGTTTATCTACGACTGAACGAATAGATAAGGCGGCTCCACCACGAGTATCACCATCGAGTTTGGTAAGTACAACTCCGTTGAAGTTTAATCGGTCGTTAAATTCTTTGGCTGTATTCACCGCATCTTGTCCGGTCATAGCATCCACTACGAACAGAATTTCCTGTGGATTAACAGCATTTTTGATGGCAGTAATTTCCGTCATCATCATCTCATCAATAGCTAAACGGCCGGCAGTATCAATAATTACCAAATCTTTTCCGTGCTGTTTAGCGTATTGAATGGCGTTTTGAGCAATCTTAACCGGATTTTTATTTTCTTCTTCAGAATAGACCGAAACGTCGATTTGTTCACCTAAAATCTTCAATTGCTGAATAGCGGCCGGACGATATACGTCACCGGCAACCAAAAGCGGATTTTTTCCGCGTTTCGATTTCAGCATATTGGCCAGTTTTCCTGAAAAAGTAGTTTTTCCCGAACCTTGAAGACCAGACATTAATATAATAGCCGGATTACCTTTAATGTTGATATCGGTAGCTGTGCCGCCCATTAAGGTAGCCAGTTCATCGTGAACAATTTTCACCATTAACTGATGCGGTTTTACAGCTGTAAGCACATCTTGTCCTAGTGCTTTTTGACGAACATTTTCGGTAAATTCTTTAGCGGTTTTGTAGTTGACGTCGGCATCGAGTAATGCACGGCGAACATCTTTCAACGTTTCCGCAACGTTAATTTCGGTGATTTTTCCTTCACCTTTCAGTATTTTAAACGACCGTTCCAGTCTATCACTTAAGTTTTCGAACATAGCAATATTATAGCATTTTATTATTTGGATTACAAAGATAATGAAAATGTCACAAAAAATCATTTTTATGTGAATAGAAGACAGTAGATGCTAAGTTGACGGGTAGCAAGCAAAAATAATATCCTAAAACCTAAATACCTGGTGTTTGGTGTCTTTTGTATGTTATAAAGCATAAATCCATATAATTTAGATGAATTTACTTGGAAGATGTATTTTCGTTTCTTATCTTGCTAAGATTAATTATAAAAGTTTGAAAATATGAAGATTAGATGTTCTTTTTTATTTTTGATGCTTTTGTTTTTACTTGCCTGTGAAGGTGAAAAAATTGATTTTTCAATCATTAACAGAAGTATCAAGGTGAATGCACGCATTGATGGCGTGAAAACACGAGCCACGAATGATACATGGTCGGAAGGTGATGCGATTGGGATTTATATGATAGCTGCCGGAGAAGCGCCTTCGGCAGAATCTGTTTTGGTAAAAAATGCGAAATATACAACGCAAGGCGATGGAGGCTTTAATCCTGCAACGGTTGCTAATGACGTGAAATTTCCGATTAATGGCTCTAATGTTGATTTTATAGCCTATTATCCTCATGGAACAATCAACGCTGCTTTTGAATATTCCATTGATGTTACTGATCAATCGAATCAGGCAGTCATCGATTTGTTGTATTCCGATAACAGTAAAAACTTAAATAAAAATTCGGCTTTTGTTGATCTTTCTTTCTCTCATCAACTATCAAAAATAATTGTCAATCTTAAGACAATAGACGGATCGGCATTGATAAATCCATCTGTAACCATAAAAGGTATTCGCACCCGTGGTTTTTTCTCTTTAGCTGATAAAACACAGCGAGTAACAGCTACCAAAGGCAATATAGAAATGAAAATGAACAGTAGTGGCGTAATGGCAGAAGCAATTGTTTTGCCAACAGCTGCTCTTGCCGGAATAACATTAGAAATTGTTAATGGAGATTATGGTTATGTTTACGATTTGAGTTCTGCAGAGAATGTTACAAGTTTCCAATCGGGCTATAAACATACTTACACCATTACATTAGATACACGAGCTCCTTTGAGTGCTGTGGCTACTATTAGTAATTGGATGGATGGACCGAATGAAAAAGTAACGATCGTAAAAGATTTTAAAGTTTATAAACCTGTTGGGGCTGGAACACAGGAAAATCCATATACTATTGAAGATGCACGAAATATATCGCCCGTGAATGGCGTTTGGGTAAAGGGATTTATTGTAGGGCATTACACAGGAACTTCTGTGGGTTCTTTCTCTAATGATATAACGAATCCAGAAATTATCAAAGAAACTTCTGTTGCTTTGGCGGTATCCGCAACAGAAGCAAACGCTACAAGAACTTATCCGATTCAATTGTCAACGAATGACTTAAAAGCTGTGCTAAGTTTAAAGTCAAAGCCTGAAAATTTAGGCAAAGAAGTAAAAGTAAAAGGTAATATTGCAAATTATTATAGTGCGATAGGCATGACAGGAGTTTCCGCTTACGAATTTATTACTGCTGATCCTTAAACAAAATATATTTTCAGCTGTTTTATGCAGTAAAAATAATGATATGAGTAAAACAGCCTGCAAAGAGGATGATTTCAAATATATAAAGGAACCGAAATACGAATGTAAAAAATGCGGTGCAAAAGTAAAAAAGGAAAAACAGGCATGTAAGCCGAAGAAAATATAGTAGAAGTCAAAAGCGGAAGAATTGCTCTTCTGCTTTTTTTTAATCTCTTTCGTCGATTGAATTGTGCGATATGTCGATTTTGAATTTTAAAAAAAACTAAAAAGTTTTTTCACGCTCTGATATATAACTTTAAATAGCTAAATTTGAACAAATTTGCGTTAAGTAATGAACAAGAACACAAAAATTATAGTATTTTCAGCTATTGGGTTGCTGATTTTGGGAATGGCTCTTTTCCCGAAAATAAAATCGATATTTTCTTCCGATAACCCGCAAACACAAAGTCAAAATCCTCCAAAAACCGGTGCCCGTGGTGGCAGGCAACAATTAAGCGTGACCGCTATGGTTTTGCAACCACAAGTTTTAAGGAGCGATGTCTATATTGCCAGAGGTGTTTTATTGCCCGAAGAAGAAGTAGATCTTACTTTTGAAACATCCGGTAAAATTACAAATATTTATTTTCGTGAAGGCTCTTTCGTTAATCAGGGAGCCTTGCTTGCGAAGGTAAACGATGCGCCGTTGCAAGCCGAATTAAGAAAACTGCAAACGCAGCTCCCGTTGGCTCAGGACAGGGTTTACCGGCAAGGAACATTGCTCGAAAAAGATGCTATCAGCCAGGAGACGTACCAAACCGTAACCACCGAACTGGAAAAACTGAAAGCCGATATTGACCTAATACAATCCAGAATTGCACAAACCGAATTAAGAGCGCCGTTTAGCGGAGTTATCGGTTTGCGTCAGGTTAGTGTTGGGGCTTATGCATCACCGGCGGTAATCGTTTCTAAACTGACAAAAATATCGCCTTTGAAATTGGAATTCTCCATGAACGAAAATCAGGTGAGACAAATACCTACCGGAGCAGAAGTTTCGTTTACAGTAGCCAATGATTTAAATACTTACAATGCTGTTGTTTATGCAGTAGAATCACAATTAGATCCTAAGACGTTAACGTTGAAAGCCCGCGCACGATATGCTAATCCGGGTGGAAAATTAAAACCGGGTATTTCCGCATCCATTCAAACATTAATAAGCGAAATTCCGGATGCCATTGTCATTCCCAGTATTTCAAGTATTACAGAAATGGGAAGGGATATTGCGTACGTTTATAAAAATGGAGTGGCTCAAGAAGTGGAAATAACCAAAGGTTACAGAACATCATCATCTGTGCAAATACTTTCCGGACTTTCGGCAGGAGATACTTTGCTCACAACGGGCGTAATGCAATTGAGAAATGGTTTGCCGGTGAAAATTTCAGAAATTATTTCTAACACAACAGAATGATATTATGACGTTATCCGAACTCAGTATAAATCGTCCGGTATTAGCAACTGTTTTGGTGCTGATTATTATTATTTTTGGAGTAATCGGTTACACCAGCCTTGCCGTGCGTGAATATCCTAACGTGGATAACCCCATCATTACGGTGTCCGTAGGATATCCCGGCGCTAATGCCGAAGTTATCGAAAATCAGATTACCGAACCACTTGAACAAAATATAAATGGTATTCCCGGAATTCGCTCGTTGATGAGTCAAAGCAGTCAAGGTTCTTCACGCATCACGGTGGAGTTCGAATTGACTGTGGACATGGAAACAGCGGCAAATGACGTTCGCGATAAAGTATCGAGAGCGCAGCGATATCTTCCACGTGATGCCGATCCTCCTACGGTCTCAAAAGCCGATGCCGACGCCGATCCCATTATGCAGGTAACGGTAGAAAGTCCCACACGTTCGTTATTGCAACTATCTGAAATTGCTGAACTTACGGTGAAGGAACGTTTGCAGACAATTTCCAACGTAAGTGCTGTGGAAATTTGGGGTGAAAATCGTTATTCGATGCGTTTGTGGCTCGATCCTGTAAGAATGGCATCCTATAATATTACTCCCATGGACGTGAAAAGTGCATTAGATAGGGAAAATATTGAATTGCCGGCCGGAAGCATTGAAGGTGATCACATTGAACAATCTATTCGCACGATGGGATTAATGCAAACTCCCCAAGAGTTTAACAATATGATTATCAAAGAAGATAATTATCGAATCGTGAGGTTTGGTGATGTTGGAACTGCTGAACTTGATACAGAAAATCGAAAAAGTATTCTCAGGCGCAACGGCGTTCCTATGGTTAGTTGCGTTATTGTTCCGCAACCGGGAGCCAATCAGATTGTGATTGCCAACGAAGCAGCTTTGAGAATTGAGCAGATGCGAAAAGATCTGCCCGATGACGTTAAACTTGATATCGCTTTCGATAATACCCGTTTTATCCGTGCATCTATTTCCGAAGTGCAAACTACGGTTATAATTGCATTTGCGTTGGTGGTTTTGGTTATTTTTATGTTCTTAAGAAACACCCGCGTAACGCTTATTCCTACATTGGTAATTCCCATTTCACTTATCGGTACGTTCTTTATCATGTATTTGGCCGGATTCTCCATCAACGTACTTTCTATGTTGGCGGTTGTGCTTTCGGTGGGTTTGGTGGTGGACGATGCCATTGTAGTAGTTGAAAATATTTATTCAAAAGTAGAGGAAGGAATGGAGCCCAAAAAGGCATCAATAGAAGGTTCGAAGGAGATATTTTTCGCCGTTATATCCACTACAGTTACGTTAGTTGCTATATTTTTTCCGATTATTTTCTTGGAAGGAATGACCGGAAGGCTATTTCGTGAATTCAGTATCGTGATTTCGGGTGCGGTAATTATTTCTTCTTTTGTGGCATTGTCTTTCGTTCCGATGCTTTCATCAAAATTGTTGAAGAAAAAAGAAAAGCACGATAAAATTTACGAGAAAACCGAAAAGTTCTTTCAGGGAATGAATACTTTTTATAACAAATTGTTGAAAGTATTCCTTCATCGTAAATGGCTCATTTATCCGATTACGATAACAGCTTTGGTACTTACTGTGGTTTTATGGAATGTTATTCCTGCCGAGATGGCTCCGTTGGAAGACCGTTCGCAGGTTATGATCAGAACTTCCACACCCGAAGGCGCAACTTATGAATTTACAAGAGATTACACTGAAAATATTTCAAGAATAGCAGATTCAGTTGCTTGGGATAGCGAATCGAATACCACTATGATCAGGGGCAGTTTTGGTATGGTCCGTCTTGTTTTGCCGGATATGAAAAAACGGGAAAGAAGCCAGATGGAAATCGCTGATGCTTTATCGGCTGCAGTTAGAAATCAAACGGCGGCTCGTGCCTTTGTGATACAGCAATCAACTTTTGGTGGTCGTCGTGGCGGAATGCCCATTCAGTATGTTTTACAAGCGCCGAATATCGAAAAACTTCAGGAATTTATTCCACCGTTTATGGAAAAAGTAAATCAAAGCCCTTATTTCCAAATGGCAGACGTGAATCTGAAATTTACAAAACCCGAAACCCGAATAGTGATAGACAGAGACAAAGCCGCACTGCTTGGTGTAAGTACACGTGATATCGGACAAACGCTGCAATATGCGTTGAGCGGTCAGCGAATGGGATATTTTTACATGAACGGAAAACAGTATCAGGTATTGGGAGAAATAAATCGTCAGCAACGAAATACGCCGCTTGATTTAAAAACCATCTATTTGAAAAACAATACAGGGCAAATGATTCAAATGGATAACTTAGTAAAACTGGAAGAAACCGTTGCTCCGCCGCAATTATACCGTTACAACCGATTCAACTCCGCAACCGTTTCTGCCGGATTGTCAAAAGGTTATTCGTTGGGACAAGGATTGGAAGAAATGGACAAAATTGCTGCCGAAGTATTAGACGAAACATTCCGAACAGCATTGGAGGGTGAATCGAGAAACTTCCGCGAAAGTTCGTCAAGTTTGCTTTTCGCTTTCGGATTGGCTATTATACTTATTTTCCTAGTTTTGGCGGCACAATTCGAGAGTTTCAAAGACCCGTTTGTGATTATGCTTACCGTTCCGTTAGCGGTTTTTGGAGCGTTGCTCTTTATGTGGCTGTTTGGCGTAACCATGAATATTTATAGCCAAATCGGAATTATTATGTTGATTGGTTTGGTTGCTAAAAACGGTATTCTAATCGTTGAATTTGCCAACCAACGTCAGGCTGCGGGAATGAATAAATATGATGCCGTACTTGGTTCATCCATACAGCGTTTGCGCCCGATTTTAATGACAAGTATTTCTACTATTTTAGGACTGCTTCCGCTTGCATTGGCAACGGGAGAAGGTGCTAATGGCCGCATCGCGATGGGTATTGCCGTGGTTGGCGGTATGCTCATTTCCACCTTGTTGACGTTGTTTGTGGTTCCGGCAATGTACATGTATTTATCCACCAACAGAGAGTTGAAAACTAAAGAAAATATCGAAGTTCAGCATGTGTAAATTAAAAAAATACGCTTTAGGCGCCATAGTACTTTTACTCCCGTTTTTATCGGAAGCTCAAACTGTTTTTAACTTAAACGAAGTGATTCGTGTTGGTTTGGAAAACAATTATGACCTGAAAATCAGCAGAAACGAGCAGCAAATTTCCGATAATAACGTAACATTGGGCAATGCCGGATTTCTCCCTTCTGTGGGTTTGAATTCGGGATATAATGTTCGACAAAGCAATTCAGATCAATTTCCTGCTGATGGTAGCGAAACTGTTTCTATAAGAAATTCCACCACACAAACGTTCGATGCCGGATTGAATCTTAACTGGACAATTTTTGAAGGATTCAGGGTTCAGACAAATTACAAGCGTTTACAGGAATTAAAAACGGTTGGCGAACTAAACACGCAATTAGACGTGGAAAACTTTATTGCCGGTATTTCGGCGGAATATTACAATTATATTCAGCAAACGTTGCGAATGCAGAATTTACGTCAGGCGGTAAATCTTTCGCGTGAGCGGTTACGAATCGTGGAAGCTCGCTATCAAATTGGTTCACTCTCACGGCTCGATTTGCAACAAGCACGCGTAGATTTCAATACTGATAGTTCGCAACTAATTCAACAATATGAAGTTATACACAGCTCGCGTATTCGGCTAAACGAAATGATGGGAACAGAGAATGTTGAACAACAATTTGTTGCTGCCGATACAACCATCTCGTTTGATTCGATGTTATCAAAACCCGAGCTTTTCGATAATATGATGAAAGTGAATACGACACTGCTTTTAACCGAAAAGAACAAACTGTTGAGCGAACTCGATTTAAAAACATTGCAAAGCCAGAATTACCCTTACTTGCGACTGAATGGCGGATATGGGTTTACACATTTTAATTACAACAAAGGGAATTTCGACAAACAACGAAATTGGGGGCCGAATGTAGGAGTTACGCTGGGTTTTACTATTTTCGACGGATTTAACAGAAGTCGTGAGCAGAAAAATGCACGAATCAGAATCGATAATCGTGAACTTCAGCTTGAAAAGCAGAAACTTACATTGCAAAGCAATTTTGCCAATATGTGGCTGGCATATCAAAATAACATTCAACTGACCAATCTCGAAAAAGAGAGTTTAGAGAATGCGCGAATCAATTATGAAATTGCGATGGACAGGTATAAATTGGGCGATTTATCGGGAATTCTGTTGCGCGAAGCGCAGGTAAGCCTTCTTCAAGCTGAACAACGGTTGCTTACGGCACAATACCGCACCAAGCTTTATGAAATATCGCTACTCCAAATAAGCGGAAGGATAGGGGAGTACTTGGAGTAAATTATCAATGAGCGTTGTTTGATTAAACGAGTGTGATAGTTTAGAGGAGTATCCATGAAATTTCCGGAATATACATAAAATCATAAACAGTTTCTTACTCTTTTACTTTAAATTTCTGTATTTTTGTAAAATAAAAAATATAGAGAAAATCCTTGCGTTTATGAGACCCAAAAGTTTAGTGAATATAAATGATTACGGCAAAGATGATATTTTGCGGATACTTAAAGCCGCTACGGCATTTAAAGCCAATCCCAATCGAGATTTATTACAGGGTAAAGTTTGTGCCACGCTGTTTTTTGAGCCATCTACGCGTACGCGTTTAAGTTTCGAAACGGCAGTAAGCCGACTTCGGGGAAGAATTGTTGGATTTTCCGATGCGGCAACCAGCAGTTCTACTAAAGGTGAGTCACTGAAAGACACTATAATTATGGTGGGTAACTACGCCGATCTCATTATTATGCGCCATCATTTGGAAGGATCGGCACGTTATGCGTCGGAAATTTCACCGGTTCCTATTATCAACGCGGGCGATGGTTCTAATCAGCATCCCACGCAAACTATGCTCGATTTATTTACTATTTACGAAACACAAGAAACGTTGGAAGATTTGACTATCACTATTGTAGGTGATTTAAAATACGGCCGTGCCGTGCATTCGCTTATTCAGGGATTATCGCACTTCCGTCCGTCGTTTAACTTTGTGGCACCCGAAGAATTAAAAATTCCTGAAAAGTATAAATTATTCTGTGACAAGCTAAATATTCCTTACAAAGAATATACCGATTTTTCGCCCGAAGCCATTAATTCTGCCGATATTTTGTATATGACACGTGTTCAACGTGAGCGTTTTACGGATTTGATGGAATATGAAAAGGTGAAAAACGTATATATTCTGCATAATAATATGTTGGATGACTCCAAAGATAACCTGAAAGTTCTGCACCCACTTCCGCGTGTAAAGGAAATCAATCAGGATGTGGATGACAATCCTAAAGCTTATTATTTTCAGCAGGCCGAAAACGGTGTTTTTACACGTCAGGCAATTATTTGCGATTTATTAGCTCTCTAAACTTCCTGAAAGGAACTTGGAGAATGAAAATTTTCAACTAACAAAATAAAATATTGAGCCCACAAAAATATTCTTCTCCTTTGCAGAGAAGAGTTTTGGGAGAAAGACCTATGGGAAAAGAATTACAAGTAGCAGCATTGGAAAATGGAACCGCAATTGACCATATTCCGACGAAAGCACTTTTTAAAGTGGTAACACTGCTTCAGTTGCAAAATCTTGATAATCGGATTACTATTGGTAATAATTTGAAAAGCAGCAAGATGGGAGCGAAGGGAATTATTAAAGTTTCCAACAAATTTTTCAAGGAAGACGAAATAAATCGCATTGCTTTGGTTGCTCCAAACGTGAATCTGAATATTATCAGAGATTATGAAGTTTCGGAAAAAAAGAAAGTTACACTTCCCGACGAAATTATCGAAATTGTAAAATGCAATAATCCTAAGTGCATTACCAATAACGAACCTATGAAAACCCGCTTTGAAGTGGTAGATAAAGAAAAAGTAGTATTGCAATGCCATTATTGCGAATTGAAAATTAAAAAAGAAGAGATTGTTTTAAAATAGCTGTTGGCGATTAGCTATTGGCTATTAGCAGGAAAGTGGAAGTTTGAAAGAAACGGAAAACCAAAGAAACAATTTTTTGGTTCATTAACCTAACGCGGAGCCAAAAGCCAGAAGCCAATGGCCAAAAGCCAAATTATGAAACAAAACTGGAAATCGGGTACCCTTATTTATCCGCTGCCCGCAGCAATGATTAGCTGCGGAAATCATCCCGACGAATATAATATAATTACCGTTAGCTGGTTGGGAACTATTTGCACCAATCCGCCCATGTGCTATATCTCGGTTCGTCCCGAACGTCATTCGCATGAAATCATAAAGCGAAACATGGAATTTGTAATCAATCTCACCACCGAAGAGTTGGCACATGCCACCGATTGGTGTGGTGTGCGCTCGGGAAAAGATTACAACAAATTCCAAGAAATGGGACTTACTGCAGCGAAAGCTATTGCGGTTAGTGCGCCCATTATTGAAGAATCGCCGCTTTGTATTGAGTGTCGCGTGAAAGAAATTCTATCGCTTGGTTCGCACGATATGTTCATTGCAGATGTGGTGAACGTGCAAGCTGATGATAAGTATTTTGACACCGAAATCGGAAAATTTGATATGCAGCGCGCCAAACTTCTCGCTTATTCGCACGGTAATTATTACGGATTGGGCGAGCACATCGGCAAATTTGGATGGAGTGTGAAGAAGAAATAATTCATAATGCATAATGCACAATGCATTATGGAAAATCGTAAATCAAAAATCGTAAATTGAAATATGCCCGTAAATTTACCCAATAACTTGCCCGCAATAGATATTTTAAGCGAAGAACATATTTTCGTGAAAAGTAATTTGCGTTCAATTATAGAAGAAGCCCGTCCGCTAAAGATGCTTATTCTCAATCTGATGCCGATTAAGATTGCAACTGAAACCGATTTAATCAGGCTCTTATCCAACTCTCCTTTGGAGATAGATATTGAGTTTTTGGGATTAGAAACCCATATGCCGAAAAACACTCCTATTGAACATCTACAAGCATTTTACACAACTTTTACCGAAATAGAGGAAAAATACTACGATGGCTTTATTGTTACGGGGGCACCTGTGGAAATGATTTCGTTTGAAGAGGTAACCTACTGGAAAGAGTTGATCAAAATTTTCGATTGGGCACGCACGCACGTAACGTCCACCTATTATATTTGTTGGGCGGCGCAAGCAGCGTTATACCATTTTTACGGAATAAATAAATATTCGCTCAATAAAAAGCTGTTCGGCGTTTTTCGTCACACTATTAACAATCCGGCATTTCCTTTGTTCCGTGGTTTTGACGATGTGTTTTACGCGCCGCACAGCCGCCACACTACCATTTACGCCGAAGAAATTCTACAGCATCCCGAACTCGAAATCCTCTCACAATCTGACGAAGCGGGCGTATATATCGTCACATCTCGCGGCGGACGAGAGTTTTACGTTACGGGACATTCTGAATACTCGCCACTCACACTGCACAATGAATATACGCGCGATATGGAAAAAGGGTTGGTCAATGTGGAGCTTCCCGAAAATTACTATGAAGATAACAACCCCGCTAAACCGCCGTTGGTTCGCTGGCGTTCGCACGCAAATCTTTTGTATGTAAATTGGTTAAATTATTTTGTGTATCAGGCAACACCATTCGATTTGTCAAAAATTGCACAATTAGGAGATTTATAATTGAAAACCGTACGAAAAATAGAACTTCTTGCTCCTGCCAAAAATAAAGAAATTGGCAAGGAAGCTATCTTGCACGGTGCCGATGCGGTTTATATTGGCATTTCGGGATTCAGCGCACGGGCTGCGGCAGGAAATTCCATGGAAGATATTGCGGAACTGATAGAATTTGCGCATCAGTATAACGTTAGGGTGTACGTGGCTTTAAATACCATTCTTTACGATAACGAATTGCCCGAAGTTGAAAAACTTATTTGGGAGTTATATCGTGTTAATACCGATGCTATTATTGTTCAGGATATGGGCGCTTTGCAACTCAATCTACCGCCTATTCCGTTTCATGCCAGTACGCAAACCGATAACCGTACGGTTGAGAAAGTGCAATTTTTGGAGAAAGCCGGATTTTCACAGGTAGTGTTGGCGCGAGAATTATCTATCGACGAAATTTCAGAAATATCTTCAAAGGTGAATATTCCGCTCGAAGTGTTTGTGCATGGAGCGTTATGTGTTTCGTACAGCGGACAATGTTACATAAGTCAGGCCGTTACGGAAAGAAGCGCCAATAGAGGTGAATGCGCACAAATGTGTCGATTGCCTTTCGATTTGGAAGATGCCGATGGAAAGACTATCCGAAAAAATACGCATCTGCTCTCACTTAAAGATTTCAACCAGCACGAAAATCTGGAAAAACTATTGGATGCAGGAGTTTCATCCTTAAAAATCGAAGGACGATTAAAAGACGTAACATACGTGAAAAATGTAGTTTCTGCCTATCGGCAACGGTTGGATGAGATTTTTACAAAACGCCCGGAGTTTATGCGGGCTTCATCGGGAAAAAGTACGATAGATTTCACACCCAATTTATCGAAGAGTTTTAATCGAGGGTTTACCGATTATTTTTCAAATGGTAGGCAGCACGATATCTGGTCGTTCGACTCTCCTAAATCTATGGGCGAACTGGTAGGAACAGTAAAATCAGTGAACAAAAATTGGTTATCGCTTAAAACAAAACTGCCTCTTAATAATGGCGATGGACTGTGTTTTATTGATAAGAATGGGCTGAATGGTTTTCGTGTAAATCGTGTCGAAGGCGATCGGGTTTTTCCTGCTGAAACACCCAATATCAATATTGGAACAAAAGTTTACAGAAACTACGACCACGATTTTGAAACCCGATTAACTAAAAAAACTGCCGAACGCAAAATTTCTGCAAGCATTGCTGTTCGGGAAATTCCAATCGGATTTGTGCTGCAAATATCGGATGAAGACAGTAACTCCTATTCGTTCTCTTCAACATTTGAAAAACAACCGGCACAAAAGCCGCAGTACGAAAATATCCGCACCCAGTTTTCGAAAACAGGTAATACCATTTTTGAAATCGTAGATACAAACATTGATTTTTCACAAGACTGGTTTCTCCCTTCATCGCTCTTGGGAGAGTGGCGTAAGAAATTGATTTTAGGGTTATTATCTGTCAGAAAAATCAATTACAAGCAAGAGCGCAAGCAAATACAATCCACATCGCATGCTTTTCCCGAAAAAGAATTAACCTATTTAGGTAATGTCTCCAACAGTAAAAGTCGATTATTCTATACCCAACATCAATCTAAAATTTTACAACCCGCGTTTGAACAAGTTAAGCAAAAAAACGTTCCACTTATGTTTACAAAACATTGTGTAAAATATGTGTTAGGTTGGTGTCCTCGTGAAACAAAAGACAGATTGAGTTTTAGAGAACCTTTTTTTCTTGTCAATCAGCAAAACCGTTTCAAACTTACGTTTAATTGTAAAGCGTGTGTAATGGAAGTAATTGAAGATAAATAATATATATATATGGGATTTTTTGATCTATTTAAAACACCGGAACAAATAAAATCGCTTAATGCGACAGATTTTAAAGCGGCCATTGCCGATAAAACCGTTCAACTTATTGATGTGCGCACAGCGCAAGAATATGCGCAGGGAACTATTCAAAAAGCTAAATTAATTGACTGTTCGTCTCAAGACTTTGAACAGAAAATAGAAAAGCTAGATAAAACCTGTCCGGTTGCTGTTTTTTGCCACAGCGGCGCACGAAGTATGTATGCCGCAAAACTATTGGTGAAAAAAGGATTTCCGGTAATTTATAACCTGAAAGGTGGAATAATGTTTTGGAGATAATAAGGCGGAGTACAACGTTGAAAAAATATATCCACAATTTGTAGAGACGCGATGCTTCGCGTCTTTACTTGTGTATCGCCTTATCCACTGCATCAAATCCGGCTTCGAAGAAGATTTCCGAAACGGTAGGATGAGCATGAATGGTGTTGGCAACATCGTAAACCGTGGCTTCTACTTTTAGATAAGCGCCGGCTTCAGCAATCATATCGGTGGCATTTTCAGCAACGATTTGTACTCCCAAAACCTGACCATATTTTTTGTCGGATAGTAACCGGATAAAGCCTTCAGTATTGTTTTCAATCAGCGCTTTTCCGTTGGCTGATAACGGAAATTCACTGATCTTGTAATCGTAACCCTCATTCTTGATTTGCTGTTCCGTCAACCCGATTTGAGCAATTTCGGGTGTGGTGTACATATTTATCGGATAAGTGGAATAATCGAAATGAGCTTTTATCCCTTTTATGGCGTTTATGACATGGATCCCCTGTGCCGAAGCCATGTGCGCCAGAAAACTTTTGCCTCCGGCATCGCCAATAGAATAAACACCATTGATATTTGTCTGAAAATTATCATCTGTTTTTATGAAACCTCTCTCAGTTAATTGCAAGGGAGTTTCACTTTCAGGAATAATTGCTTTGCGTGAATTGCAATTGACAATAAGATCGCACTTTACTTTTTTATTGCTGAAAACGAGTTCTCCATCTGTATGTTTTTCGGGATAGGCATCGGTGATTAGCTCTATCTTATCAGATGCTATTTTCTTTGTAATGTGCTCAACCAGATAAGTATCCAGTCCATCCAAAAAGTAATCGCTGTTGGAAACGAGCGTTACATTTTTATCGATAAGCCTGAAAAACTGCGCCATTTCCACCGCTGAGATATGATTTCCGGTAACCACAATATTTTCAGGAAAATCTTCCACTTCAAACAATTTTTCCATCTCTACCACGGGAGTATCGGAAAAGGTTTCGCCCATTGGTTTCGGTTTTGAACCGGTAGCGATAATGATATGTTTTGCTGTTATTTTTTTATCATTAACCACAACGGAATTATCTGTACTGATTTTGGCGGTTCCGCTAATTACTTCAATCCCGTTTTTCTTAAGTAGAAAATTAACTCCCGCAGTTAGTTTCCGTGTAATACGTTTTGAACGCGATTTCACTTTATCCCAGTTAAACATAATTTTATCTGCATCCACACCATCGATTCCAAATTCCGAAACATTTTTCACTTTCTGGAATTTTTTCGCACTCTCTAGAATGGCTTTTGTCGGGATACAGCCCCAGTTGAGGCACATTCCGCCAATATATTGTTTTTCCACGATTGCAGTTTTCAAACCTACTTGTCCGGCTCTGATGGCCGCTACATATCCGGCAGGTCCGGCACCGATAATTAATACGTCGTAATCCATAATAATATGATTTGTTTTGTGTTTTTGATTTAAAATGTTCGATGACAGATGTCATTACTCAACGCTCTTCGCTCAATGCTCAACGCTATTCCATAACCAATGCCATCGGATCGGCTAAATACTCCATAATTTTTGTGATAAATCGGGTAACTTCTCCACCGTCAACAATACGATGGTCAACCGAAAGCGACAATGCGAGCACATTACCGATTGCCAGTTCATTGTTTTTCACAACAGGAGTTTTCATAATTCTGCCTACACCCAAAATGCCCGCTTGCGGATAATTAATAACCGGCGTAGCAAAAATTCCGCCAATAGAACCGTAATTGGTAATGGTAAACGTTCCACCTTTCATATCATCTAGGGTAAGCTCACGCTTTCGGGCTTTTTCCGAAATTTCGTCGATGCGCTGGGCAATCTCGAAAATGCTCAACCGATCAGCATCTCTGATAACGGGAACAACCAATCCGGCAGGCGTATCCACAGCCAAAGCGATATTGTAACGGTTATTGAAAATCATACGATCGTTTTCCATATCTATCTGCGAATTCAACTGTTTGTGTTGTTTCAGCGCATTTACGGTAGCTTTCACAATAAATGACAGATAGGTGAGTTTAACACTCCGCTCGGCATATTTTACTTTATATTTCTCCCTTACCTTTATCAAATCCGATATTTCCACTTCTTCAAAAACAGACATATGAGCTGCGCTGTGCTTAGAAGTAATCATGTTTTTGGCAATGGTTTTCCGTATCTGGGTAAGTGGCACATAGGTTACATTATCGGTTTCATCTATCGAAATTTTAGCTGATATTGATTTCTTAACCGGTTTATGATTTTCAATATCGGTTTTTGTAACACGTCCTGACGGACCGGTTCCCTTTACTTCATTTATATCAATACCTAGTTCTTTGGCTATAGCACGTGCTACAGGAGTGGACAAGACTTTGCGGCGAAGTTTTTCTTCTTTGGACTGCGATTCGGATGTTCCTTCGCTGCTGGCAGGTAAAACGGCACTTTTCGATGCCATTTCCATGGTGCCGACTACGGTTTCGGCTTTTTCTTCCGGCTCAGGAGCAAGTTCTTTTTTGGCTTCTTCTTGTGCATCTTCTGCAAAAACGCCTTCTATTTCAATTTCAACCAACGGACTGCCCACTTTTACTATATCGCCTACTTCTCCAAATAGAGAAACTACAGTTCCTGTTTTCGGTGACGGAATATCGGCTACCACTTTATCGGTTTCCATTTTCACCAGCGAATCTCCGGTGCTTACAGCTTGTCCTTTTGTAACGTACCACTCAAGAATGGTTCCTTCTTCAAGTCCTTCACCAATGTCGGGAAAGTTAAAAATATATCTCATATGAGTTTGTTTAATAAATTATAGTTATGACAATTTATTGTAATTTGCCTGCGGCGTAATTCATTTCATGATATTCGCTTCGCGTAATTCGTCGTGGCGTAAAACTGTTCAACTATACAATTGAATATCTATTGAATTACAATCGAATATCTTAAAATTTTACTGTTTTCTCAATCTCGTAAAAAATTCTTTCAGGAGTTATCATAAAATACTTTTCGCCTTGCGCTAACGGGATAATCGTATCGAAACCCATCACTCGTTTTGGTGGAGCTTCCAAATGCAAGAAGGCTTCTTCATTGGCAATCGCAATCAATTCGGAGCCTACGCTAAACGAGCGTTGTGCTTCTGCTACAACTACTAATCGTCCGGTTTTCTTTATCGAATTTGTTATTGTTTCTTTATCGATAGGATAAATTGTTCTTAAATCGATTAATTCTACCGAGATTCCTGCTTCTTTCGCCATTATTATTGCCCGTTGACATTCACGGATCATCGCACCGAAAGCCACTACCGTAACATCTGTACCTTCGGTAAGCACTTTAGCTTTTCCGATGGGAATGGAGAATTTATCGGTGCTTACTTCTTGTTTTATAGCCCTGTAAATTCGTTTGGGTTCCATAAAAATAACAGGATCTTCGCTTTCAATGGCCGATATCAGTAATCCTTTTGCATCATGCGGCGTGGAAGGCGCCACAACTTTCAAACCGGGAATGTGACCGTAAAGCGCTTCCGGGCTTTCGGAATGGTGCTCGATGGCATTGATGCCGCCACCGTAAGGAAAACGGATAACCATGGGAATTCTGAATCTTCCGCGTGAACGATTGTGCATACGCGATACGTTGGAAATTATCTGGTTAAATGCCGGATAAGAAAACCCATCGAACTGCATTTCAACAATGGGACGTAAACCCGAAAGAGCCATGCCGACACCGGTTCCCACTATAGCCGATTCAGCTAAAGGTGAATCGAATACACGTTCTACGCCGTATTTTTTCTGCAAGCCTTCGGTTACCCGAAAAACTCCGCCCACAACACCTACATCTTCGCCGTAAACCACTACGCTATTGTCATCGGCAAGTTTTATATCCAACGCGTTATTTATTGCCTGAACCATTGTCATTACACTCATTTGCGACCTCCTTTCCAATCTAAAAACTGTTGATATTCTTCTTTCTGTCTCTTTAAATCATCGGGCATTTCCACATACATATAATCAAATACATCATTTAACGGATATGGAGTGAAATTTTCCGCTTCAAGAAACTGGTTGTCTATTTCTCTTTTATATTGTTCTCGTAGTTTCTCCTCGTCCTCTTTCCAGATTCCTTTGCCCTCCATAAACTTCTTTAAGCGAAGCATCGGGTCGGATAATTCCCATTTTTCTTCTTCTTCTTTTGTGCGATATCGTGAAGGATCGTCAGAAGTGGTGTGAGCGCCACATCTGTAGGTCAGCGCTTCTATAAGTACCGGTCCTTTACCGGAACGTGCATGTTCGGATGCTTTTTGATATACCAGATACATGGCGAAGAAATCGTTTCCATCCACTTTTATACCCGGGATGCCGAATGCCATCGATTTTACTGCTAAATTAATGGAATTAGTTTGCGTGGAAACCGGCACGGAAATAGCGTATTGATTGTTCTGGATGGTGAAAATCACGGGAACCTGCCAAACTCCGGCAAAATTCAATGCTTCACTAAAATCGCCTTCCGACGTACCGCCGTCGCCAATGTACGTAAACACTATATCATCCGTTTTTCGGTATTTTATAGAGTATCCTATTCCAACGGCGTGTGGAAGCTGCGTTCCGATAGGTACGTTTATGGGCAACACACGAGGAGCATTTTTAAAATTGCTTCCCTGTTCGTTACCGTTATAATACATGAAAATTTCTTTCATCGAAACACCTTTTGCCAACATCAATCCCACTTCGCGAAAAGCCGGAACAAACCAGTCGTTTTCACGTATTACGTTTCCGGCAGCAATGTGAATGGCTTCCTGTCCTTTGTTGGGCGGATAGGTAAACATGCGTCCTTGCCGCTGGTACGATACGGCCATTTCATCTGCCACGCGTTCAAAAAGCATAGCTTTGTAGGCTTCAACAATAGTATTATCGGATATTTCCGGAAATAAGTCGGGTTGGATAACCTTACCATCATTATCGATAATTTTGAGCAGCTTATCTTCCGACGGGTTAAAGTCTTCAAAAATCATTTAGTTATAGTTTTTTGAGAAACTGTTTTGACGGATTCAAAACAGTTTCTGAGAGTAATTGTTATTTAGAATGATTTTAAAATGTAAATCTATAGACTATAACGAATAACTTACTTTAAGGTTTACACAAATGAATAAATTTTTTCAATTCCGATTATTTTTGAAGAGTTAACTATCAGTTAATTAGTTTCTTGGATTGTTTGTGGAACTCTAATTTATATTTTAAGGTTTATATTTTTAGATTACTGTTATTTGATGAAGAATAGTGAAACTGACATTTTTTTGATATGAGAGAATAAAAAAGTCCTAATAATCAATGATTACTAGGACTTTTCTTCTTTTATTCTGTTTCTTTGTGGACCTGGAGGGAGTCGAACCCTCGTCCAAACGAGGAATTAACTTGCTTTCTACATGCTTAGTTTCATTTTAGTTTTCGAGAAAGAGCGCGACTGAAACCACCAAACTCAATCCTTATCTTCTTTAGTTTCGGAAAGGAGCCAAAGCTTCCCCAATCCTATCTCCGATTTGCCTGCACCACCTTATCGGTACGCTTCGAAGCCACAGCTTCCGGGTGATGTCTTGTCTCGACACCTTGGTCGAGATTAAGCGATTAACCTACTATACTTCGGTTACGCAGCAAGAGCGTAATTGTTATTATTGCCAGTTATAGCTTTGAAGATTGATATTAAAGTGCAAACCAACAACGCACTGCATGCTTACAAACCACTTCTGCCCGCTGTCAAAACCGGTCAAGCCCATATTAATTGATGAAATTAGAATAATTTTCGAAATGCAAAGATAACCATTTTGTTTAAATTGTGAAATAAATTGAGCTTGGGGTTTTATTTATCAACTTAATCCGCAAGTAAGTCGCACGAGGCATCTATTTTCTAAATTTATATTCCTACTTTTGTGAAAAAATTGTCTGATTACTATGAATAGGATAATATCGAAAGAAAACTTTTCCGATAGGGTTGTGAAATTTGAAATTGAAGCTCCGTTGATTGCTAAAAGTCGAAGGGCCGGTCATTTTGTTATGGTTAGAGTTGGCAAGAAAGGAGAAAGAGTGCCTTACACTATTGCATCATCCGATCCGGTGAAAGGCACTATTACACTTGTAGTCCAACGGGTTGGAAAGTCATCAGAGAAAGTTTGCCAGCTCGAAGCGGGAGATTATATTACCGACTTGGTTGGTCCGTTGGGAAAAGCCACACACATCGAAAACTTCGGCACCGTTCTTTGTGCCGGTGGCGGTGTTGGCGTTGCCCCAATGCTTCCGATAATTGAAGCCATGAAAAAAGCGGGTAACAAAGTAATAACGGTTTTGGCGGCACGTTCCAAAGATTTGATTATTCTTGAGGATGAAGTCGATAAATTTTCGGATGAAGTGATAATTATGACCGATGACGGATCGTATGGACAAAAAGGATTGATCACTACCGGAGTAGAGCAAGTTATTCAGCGCGAAAAGGTGAATCTATGCGTTACCATTGGCCCTGCCATCATGATGAAATTTGTATCGGAAATGACAAAAAAATACAATGTTCCAACCGTTGCTTCACTTAACACAATTATGGTTGACGGTACAGGAATGTGCGGTGCTTGCCGTGTTACCGTTGGCGGACAGACCAAGTTTGTTTGCGTGGATGGACCGGAATTCGATGCTCACCAGGTGGATTTCGACGAAATGCTGATGCGGCTGAGAGCGTATAATTAATTTACGATATGCGATTTTGAGGAATAGGTAAGATTATTTAAATTAGACACAGGATTTTTAGAACAAAGATTAAAAATAATGTCAACACAAGAATATTTGCAGGCAGAACGTGCACAATCGTGGCGCGAAGAACTACGCAAAACGATAAAAAACAAAGAAAGAACTGATATCGTTCGTGTAAAAATGCCCGAAGTAGAAGCTGAAATCAGAAGCCGCACATACGATGAAGTGAACTTGGGACTCACTCTAGAGCAAGCACAAGCCGAAGCGCAACGCTGCTTAGATTGCGTAAATCCTACCTGCATTACAGGTTGTCCGGTTGAGATAAATATTCCTAAATTTATTAAGAATATTGAGCGCGGTGAAATTTTGGAAGCGGCAAAAGCTTTGAAAGAAACCAGCGCTCTGCCTGCCGTTTGCGGCAGGGTTTGTCCACAGGAAAGGCAATGCGAAAGTCAGTGTTTTTATACACTAAAATTGAATAAAGAACCGGTTGCTATCGGATATTTGGAGCGGTTTGCTGCCGATTTTGAACGCGAAAGCGGAAATATCTCCATTCCCTATATTGCTCCCGCAAACGAAATGAAAATTGCAGTTGTGGGCTCCGGACCAGCAGGATTGGCTTTTGCCGGCGATATGATTAAATTGGGCTACGATGTTACGGTTTTTGAAGCGTTGCACGAACTTGGTGGTGTGCTTAGATACGGAATTCCTGAATTTCGCCTTCCCAATGATATTGTAGATGTGGAAATAGATGTGTTGAAGCAAATGGGCGTTAAATTTATCACCAACTGTATTATCGGAAAAACCATATCTCAAGAAGATCTGAAGGTTGAAGGCTATCAGGGTATTTTTATTGGAAGTGGTGCCGGATTACCGAACTTTATGAATATTCCGGGTGAAAATCTGATTGGCGTGATGTCATGTAACGAGTATTTAACACGTGTAAACCTGATGCAAGCTGCCGATCCCGAAAGTGATACGCCTGTGCAGATGGGAAAACGGGTAGCAGTTATCGGTGGTGGAAATACGGCGATGGATGCTGTACGAACAGCTCGTCGATTGGGCGCCGAAAAAGCGATGATTGTTTATCGGCGTTCGGAAGAAGAGATGCCTGCACGTGTAGAAGAAGTGAAACACGCCAAAGAAGAAGGTATTGATTTTCTGACACTTCACAATCCACTCCGATATGAAGGCGATGAACGCGGACGTGTACAGAGAATGTTGTTGCAACGAATGAAACTGGGTGAACCCGATTCCTCCGGAAGAAGAAAACCGGTGGAAATAGAAGGCGATACGGTTTGGATAGATGTGGATGAAGTTATTGTGAGCGTTGGTGTTTCGCCTAATCCGTTAATTCCACAATCGTTCTCGGGATTAGAAGTTACCTCGTGGGGAACCATTGTAGTAAATGCCGATACGATGCAAACTGCCGATGAAACCATTTTTGCCGGTGGCGATATCGTTCGCGGCGGGGCAACCGTAATTCTCGCCATGGGCGATGGAAGAAAAGCCGCTAAAGCGATGCATGAATCTCTGAGCGGAAGAAAAACAATAAGTTAATGTGAGTTCAATAAAATAAGACGATATTACTCTTTATGGCTTAATGGTTTCATAAAGAGAATGAAGAAATAAATCATGTCGATTTATTTATGAATACTATAAACTAATTTGTGTTTGGCACTTATTAAGGAATAAATGGGAACGATTTATTAAAAAATAGAGCAAATTATTGATTATATGTTGCCAAAAGCCTTATCTCATTAAAGTTGCAATCAGAAATAATAAACCCGCAAAACAGCTATTGTCTTGCGGGTTTGTTTTTGTCAGCAAACGAAACAAATCGATATCATACTTCCAAATCCACATCAAACAATTCGTGCCAGGGCAAGCCTTGTTTGTTGAGTTGTTCCATAAATGGATCGGGATTGAATTCTTCTACGTTGAAAACACCCGGTTTGCGCCACAATCCCTTTAGGAACATCATAGCTCCAATGGTTGCCGGAACACCTGTTGTGTAACTAACGCCTTGCGCGCCGGTTTCTTCGTAAGCAGCTTGGTGGCTGCAATTGTTGTAAACATAGTATGTGCGCTCTTTTCCGTCTTTTATTCCGCGAATTCGGCAGCCGATGGATGTTTCGCCCGTGTAGTTTTCACCTAAATCGCCCGGATCGGGGAGAACGGCTTTAAGAAATTGAATGGGAACGATTTTTTGTCCGTTGTATTCCACTTCGTCAATACGTGCCATCCCGATATTCTGAATTACACGTAAATGCGTGAGATACTCTTGTCCGAAAGTCATCCAAAAACGTGCGCGTTTGATGGTGGGGAAGTTTTTTACTAATGATTCCAATTCTTCGTGATAAATCACATATGATTCTTTTGGACCTATGTTGGGATAATTAAGCGGTTTGTGAATTTCGTGCGGCTCGGTTTCCACCCATTTTCCGTTTTCCCAGTATTTTCCTTTTTGGGTTACTTCACGAATATTAATTTCGGGGTTGAAGTTGGTGGCAAATGCTTTACCGTGGTCGCCCGCGTTGCAATCTACGATGTCGAGATAATGAATTTCGTCGAAATAATGTTTAGCGGCGTATGCTGTGAAAATGCTGGTTACTCCGGGGTCAAATCCACAGCCGAGAATGGCCGTAAGGCCCGCTTCGCGAAATTTATCCTGATATGCCCATTGCCATTTATATTCGAATTTGGCTTCGTCTTTCGGTTCGTAATTGGCTGTATCTAAATAATGAACGCCACATTCAAGACAAGCATCCATAATTGTTAAATCCTGATATGGAAGTGCCACATTAATAACTAGTTCTGGTTTGTATTCGTTGAAGAGTTTCACTAATTCGGGTACACTATCGGCATCCACTTTGGCTGTTTTGATGGTTATACCTGTTCTGTTCTTAACATCTTCTGCAATAGCATCACATTTGCTTTTGGTGCGACTTGCCAGCATAATATCCGTGAAAATTTCACTGTTTTGAGCCACTTTATTGGCAACTACTGTGCCTACGCCACCGGCTCCGATGATCAATACTTTTCCCATTTTTATTTTTTTTAGAAACTATTAGACTTCAGATTTCAGGTATAAAGATCGTTAGTTTTTATCTCTGACATTATAATATAATCCTATCTCTGATTTCTGAAACACAAATATACATTTATTTCATCAAATACATTGTCTTTCCCACAAGTATTTTAAAGTTCCTTTAGAGTTTAAAAAAGTTTCTTCGACCTATTATGATTAACTTTGCAACTTCAAAAATAAAATAGAAATAAAACATGTTACAAAACGAAATTGAGGGATTGAGGGAGAATATAGAAAATGATAAGGTAGAAGCCTTAACACAACAAACCACGAATATTATTGGTGGATGGTCAAAAAATTTTCTCCAAAATATTGGTGTGCCCGATGCATATATTGGTATTATTAATGCAGTCTTTTTGCTTATAGTGCTCATTATACTTGTGTATATTATACAAGTTTTAACACGTAGCCTTATTACGCTTGTTCTCAAACGAACAGTGCAAATTACACGTTTGTCTGTCACCAATCATTTGATAACTAATAAGTTTCCAAAATACTTGGCAATGATTGTTCCCATCAGTATAATAAAGGGCGCTATTCCGATAATTCTAAACGATTTTCCGGCTATAATGAAATTTTCGCTAAAGGTATTCGATGTCTTTCTTGTTTTTTATTTTATCCGGCTGTGTGTTTCAATTATCAACTCGCTTATGGACACTTTAAAATCAAAGAATGATTTTAAGGATAAACCTGTTGAAAGTTTTGGGCAACTAATTAAGATATTTCTCTATTTTATCGGAGCCATCATCATCATATCGCTTTTTGTTGGTAAAACTCCTACTAATATTCTTGCCGGTTTGGGTGCGGCTTCGGCTATTTTGCTGTTAATTTTCAAGGATACAATTTTGGGTTTGGTGGCAAGCGTGCAAGTTTCGTCAAACGATATGGTGCGTATTGGCGACTGGATAACTATGCCCAAATATGGCGTGGATGGCGATGTAATAAAAATTAATCTCACCACCGTAAAGATTTTAAATTTCGATAAAACCATTACCACCATTCCACCATATTCTTTGGTTACCGAGGCGTTTCAGAATTGGCGCGGAATGACTGATGCGGGGGGACGGCGTATAAAAAGGGCTATAAACATAAAACAATCAACCATTCATTATATAAGTGACGATGAGCTGGAACACTTTAGAAAAATACAACTTCTTACGGGTTATATAGATGAGCGAAAGTCGATTATAGATACATTTAACAACGAAATAAAGGCTGACAGAAGCCTTCCTTTGAACGGACGAAATTTTACAAACATGGGGCTTTTTAGAAAATACGTGGAATTATATCTGAAAAGCCATCCTCAAGTGCACAAGGAGCTTTTGCTTTTAGTGCGTCAGTTGGCGCCTACGGCACAAGGATTACCATTGGAACTTTACGTTTTTACCGCCACTACCAATTGGGCGGAATATGAAAATATAATGTCCGATATTTTTGATCATGTAACAGCAGCTGTTTCTTATTTCGGTTTGGAAATTTTTGAAGATATATCGAATCCGGTGTTGATGAATTCATCTGCACTTAAATAAGTATCATCAAACAATAATTCTTATCAGCTACTTAGAAATGAGAAATAATGATTTATTGATTTCTCTTTAAAATGTTTTGTACATTTGTATTTCATTTATAATAATGTTTTATGCGAAGTTTTGGGAGCGACAACAACTCGGGGGTACACCCGCGAATATTGCAGGCAATAATGGATGCCAACAAGGATCATGCAATTGGTTATGGCGATGATAAATGGACACGCGACGCAGAAAAAGCGGTAAAGAGTTTGATTGGAAAAGATGGTATTGAGCCCTTTTTTGTTCTCAACGGAACCGGAGCAAATGTTATTGCATTGCAAGTTTGCACGTTGTCTTTTCATAGCATTATTTGTGCTTCAACGGCGCATATTGCAGTAGATGAATGTGGTGCTCCTACCAAGTTTACCGGTTGTGTGTTGAAAGAAATTCCCACGCCCGATGGAAAACTCACTCCCGAGCTGGTTCGTGCACATTTGCACGGTTTTGGTTTCGAGCATCATTCGCAACCGAAGGTTATCGCTATTTCACAAACTACCGAAATGGGAACGGCTTACACGCCCCAAGAAATAAAAACGCTTGCCGATTTGGCGCATGAACACGATATGTACCTCTTTATTGACGGAACACGTATTGCCAATGCTTGTGCTTTTTTGAACGTTTCGTTGAAAGAAATGACGGTAGATTGTGGTGTAGATATTTTTACGCTTGGCGGCACCAAAAACGGTCTAATGATGGGTGAAGTAATTGTGCCGTTGCGAAAAGAATTGGCAGCAAATATGAAATATTACCGCAAGCAAACCACGCAGTTGTATTCTAAAATGCGGTTTATTTCAGCACAATTTACTCCTTATATCAGCGAAAATATTTGGTTGGAAAATGCCCGCCATTCTAATGCGGCAGCACAAAAAATGGCTGAACAAATGCGACAGCTGAGTGTTGAGATAACGCAAAGAGTAGAGTCTAACGAAATTTTCTTCATTGCTCCAAAAAATATTATTGATAAACTGTTGGAGAAATATTTCTTTTATCCGTGGGATGAATCACGGAATGAATGGCGGCTTGTTTGCTCGTGGGATACATCGGAGGAGGATATAAATGATTTTATCGATTATTTGAAATTTCTAACTTCTTAATTTCTAACTTCTAATTTCTTTACTATTATGTTTGATTTTCTTGACGTTTACCCCTGGCTTTTGCCTATTATGATATTTTTCGGGCGAATATTTGATGTATCGCTCGGCACGTTGCGAATTATTTTTGTATCGAAAGGAGAAAAATATTTAGCACCCATTATCGGATTTTTCGAAGTGTTTATCTGGGTGGTTATTATCTCGCAAATACTTACACGAGCGAATGATTTGGTGGCTTATTTGTCGTACGCTGCCGGATACGCATCGGGAAATTACATCGGCATTCTTCTCGAACAACGCATTGCCTACGGCATTGTATTGTGCCGCATTTATACGCAGAAAAATGGGATGGATTTGGTGCAAATACTAAACAAAATGAATTTTGGAGCAACCATGACTCACGGTGAAGGTTCTACCAATGAAGTGGATATTATTGAAACCGTAATCGACCGTCACCAAATGAAAACAATTGAACGAGCGCTTACTAATTTCGACCAAAATATTTTTTATGTGGTGGAAGATGTGCGCACCAAACAAAATGGTATTTTTGCCAAACGAAAAAATATTCTTACGCGCTGGCGGCCGGGGAAGTAAGATCTAAAAGTAAGGTTTTTATACAAGAAAAATCGTTTCGCGATAACACACGAAACGATTTTTCTTGTTCTTGCTATAGGAATCCAATCCCTATTCGTGGCTCTGTTTTACCTGTTTCTAAATGCGCTTAAAAACAATGTCTTGTTTCCCCACAAGCAATTCCATGTCTTTAGCTGTCAACTCCTTTTCATTTACGACAAAGGAAAGAGTTTCAGTTTCTTTCTCCGCGGTGATGGTGATTATGCCGGTTTTGTCTTTGTTGTCATAGGTGTATGTGCCCGGCACAATTGTTTTATCTATATTGCTCAGGTGGCTTGCAGTCATTTCGGTGCTGAGTGTAAACTTTTTGTCGTCAACAAATGCAAGTTGCAGTTTAAATGTATATACATTGCCATCGGTTATGGTAATAGTATTTTCCCATTTGCTGCCTGCCAATGATGTTAAGGTGTCTTCTTTTTCTTTCTCGCACGAAACCATCAGCAGACTTACTGCTATGAACATAAATAAAATTTTCTTCATCTTTTTCTTAATTTATTGTAGTTTAGAATCTGTATCCAATTGATAAAGAGGCGCGAATAAAAGCCCACGGACTTTTAATTTTAGCTTGAGCCGAATTGGCATCTACATCAACACTTTGAAGTTTTAAAATTTGTGTATCATTAATTTTCACATCTCCTATACTACTTTCTAACTCTTTTTTAATATCGGCTTGTTCGGCTGCCGAAAGTGTGTAGGAAGATAATCCGTTGAATGATCCGTAGTTTACACCGTAATGTGCTCCAAGAATTGTCCAATCTAAAGCGATGTTCTTATTTTTTCCTAAGAGCCATTGTACTCCTAAAGCTGCACCAAAACTGTGGGTATTAAGGCTTCCGTTGAGCAATAAACTTTGGTTTGCATCATTTTCATCTTTATAAGAAAGGGTGTATTCATGAGCGTTATAGCGTTCATATTTATAATAAGGTGCAATATAAAAACCGCGCCCATATCCCGATTTACTTAGATAAATTCGCATTTCGGGCGTAAGAGAAAACGAAGAAACTCGTATGTCTTTAATAAGAGGATCAGTTGAAAATTTGCTTATATAGGGAACGCCGCCTTTGGGCATAAAATTAATTCCTAAAACAGCACTAATATTTTTATTAATAATACGCTCACCATAAAAACCGAAATTTCGGGTTGCCCAGCCCAGCATATTGGCTTTCACTATGGTTTTTCCGTCAAACATTGCTCCTTCGCTCATATCCCATGATTGTTGGGTGTTGGCTTCTTGTGCATTCAGGCTGCTTAATGTGAACAGAATTGAGAAAAATAGAATTACTTTTTTCATAATGACTAATTTTAGCTTACAATATTTTTATTTTCTTGAGTTTAATTTTGCAAATAAAGCGCTTTTTTATAAAAAAAACAATAAAAAGTATAATATTGTTATGAAAAACTTTTCTTGGGGATTTTTTCCACACTTAATCCTAAAGATGATGCGTATTTAGAATAAATTATTTACCGTTCCTTCCCACGAACAGCCTAAGCAATGCAACACAGATGTGTTAAATCCATCTAATGATTCGTTTTCATGAATCGGGAGGATTTTCTTATCTTCGGTAACGGTTACTACCAATCTTTCGCCTACGGCGTTGAGTAGGTAAAATCGACGAACTTTGCATTGGGGACATAATAAATTCTTCATTTTGGATTGTGTGTTACGGGGCAGCTAACAGCCAATAGCTAACGGCTATTTTTTGCTTCCTGCCAAATTTCTTCCATTTCTTCCAACGTCATATCTTTCAGTGAACGACCTTGTTCTTTTATTTTTTGTTCCATGTAGTTGAATCGATAAATAAACTTTTGATTGGTTCGTTCTAATGCGTTATCAGGATTTACTTTGTAGAGGCGTGCTGCATTAATGATACTGAAAAGCACATCACCAAACTCACCTTCCATTTTGTCCTCGTCCATTTTTTCAATTTCCGCTTCCAGTTCGCTGAGTTCTTCCTTTACCTTGTCCCACACATCGTGGCGTTTGTTCCAATCGAAACCCGAATTTCGCGCTTTATCCTGAATGCGATATGCTTTCACGAGCGAGGGTAGCGATGCGGGAACACCTTCCAATACGGTGCCATTATTGCCTTTCTCTTTAAGTTTGATTTGTTCCCACGATTTTTCGACAAAGCTTGCCGAATCGGCATGTGAATCTCCAAATACGTGTGGATGGCGGAAAATTAGTTTGTCGCAAATGGCATTACAAACATCGGCAATATCGAACGCTTGTTTTTCTTCGCCTATCTTAGCATAGAAAACTACATGTAACAGTAAATCGCCCAGTTCTTTTTTTATTTCCTGATCGTTGTTATTTATTATTGCTTCTGCCAGTTCGTACGTTTCTTCTATAGTGTTTGCCCGAAGGCTTTCGTTGGTTTGCGCATTGTCCCAGGGACATTTTTCGCGCAGTTCATCCATTACATCCAGCAATCGTCCGAAAGCTTCTAGTTTTTGTTGTCGGGTGTTCATTTTTAAACCGTAGAGACGCGATGCTTCGTGTCTTAAAATTACATTATATTTTAAAAAGAGAGACGCGCCATGGCACGTCTCTACTGAATGAAATTATTATTTCTTGAAATTCTGTAATCCTGTTTCGAGGAATTGAATGTATTTTTCCACATCTTCGTCATACGCGTATGATGGAGCTATGGGTTTTCCATCCGTATCGAGGGCGATGTAGTATGGTTGCGCGTTTGCTCCAAACTTATATCGTTGCAAGTAGCTCCATTTATCACCGATGGTTTTCAGCTTTGTGGTTCTATCATTCTCATCTACTTCAATGATTTCGGGAAGTCTGCTTTTATCGTCCACCATTAATGTAACTAACACGTAATCGTTTTCGAGAATACTTTTTACACGGGCATCCGTCCATACCGATGCTTCCATCTTGCGACAGTTTACGCATCCGTATCCCGAGAAGTCAATCATAACAGGTTTATTATTTTGTTTAGCGTACGCCATTGCCGATTCGTAATCATCAAATTTTGCATGCACCGAACCGTCGTACAAATTGAAATCTTGCGTGAAAATAGGTGGCGAGAAAGCGCTAATGGATTTTAATGGTGCGCCCCACAATCCCGGAACCATATACAACGCAAAGGCGAAAGATATAATGGATAAAAACAGTCGGGTAACCGATACGTGTTTGAGGTCACTATCGTGTGGAAGTTTTAGTTTGCCCAATAGGTACAATCCTAATAATGCAAAGATAACAATCCACAACACAAGGAATACTTCTCTATCTAAAATTCTCCATCCGTAAGCCAAATCGGCAACAGAGAGGAATTTGAGGGCTAAAGCAAGTTCTAAGAAACCCAACACTACTTTTACCGAATTGAGCCATCCGCCAGATTTGGGCATACTTTGAAGCCACGATGGGAATATGGCAAACAGAGCAAATGGAATAGCTAATGCCAATGCAAAACCAAACATGCCGATTGCGGGAGCTAAGAAGCTGCCTGATGTGGCGGTTTCTACTAATAATGTGCCAATAATAGGTCCGGTACATGAAAAGGATACCAAAGCCAAGGTAAATGCCATGAAAAAGATACTAAGCAATCCACTTGTTTTGTCGGCTTTTTCATCCATTTTATTTGTCCATGATGCGGGTAGTACTAAGTCGAACGCGCCGAAAAAAGAAATCGCGAATAAAATGAGCAATCCGCAGAAAATAAGATTGAAAACTGCACTGGTAGATAGATCATTTAGTGCACTTGCGCCAAAAATGGCTGTGATAAGCAGTCCTAATGTTACGTATATAACAATGATGGAAAATCCGTATATAATGGCTTCCGATATTGCTTTTTTCTTTTCGGTTTTGTTTCGTTTTAGGAAGAAACTCACGGTCATCGGGATTAAAGGCCAAACACAAGGTGTTACCAGTGCAATAAGCCCACCGATGAATCCGGAAATAAGTATCCAGAAAAGAGATTTTCCGGCCACACTTCCTTTCATCCCAAACTCCTTAAGCTCTTCGATAACAGGTGTCCAAAGAACATTTTTATTAATGGGCGTATTGGAGGGAGTTGTTACAACTGTGGTGGCATTATCAGTTTGCTCCGAAGCAATTGGCTGCACAGTTTCAGTAGGAGCTATTTCTTCTGTTTCAGCATCTTTTGCAGCTGATGCAACTACGGTAAGTGTTGCCGGTAAGTCAGATGATTTAAATGCGAAATCGTTGGGTAATGGTGGTGTGCAGGTTTTATCGTCACAGGCTTGCGCGCGCACGTCGCCTTCGAGCACAAATTTTGCTTTATCGGTTACTTTTAGTCGTTGTATAAATCTTGCTGTACGCTCAAATGTTCCTATTTCTGCCTTAAACACGGGATCGAACGAAACATGCGCTTTTTGCGCTGCGTGAAATTTACCTACAGGTTCTGCACCGGTAATTTTGTCAAAACTCAAAGTGGTAGGATTGGCTGTATTTTTGGGGATATCTGTGTCATATAAATGCCATCCCTCTTGAATGGTTGCATCGGCAACTAGCTCTATTTCACCGTTTCCTTTATCTTGTAGGCTAAATTTCCAGTTGACAACATTTTGCGAAAAAATGTATGACGATAAAGAAAAAAGGATGAATAAAAAAGTAATTCTTCTGACGTTCATAATATTGTGGATTTTTCTTATTTGAGGGTACAAAGATAATAAAATGTTGGATTTAATTCCGCAATCATATATCTTTTCTCCATTTTGTTAATTATATTTAAAGGTTTGTTTTTTGAACTATTTTAATGAGTGATAAAAACAGTAATATCCGAAGATATTACTGTTCTTGAAAAAAGTAGAGTGTATGGTTTTTCATTATAGTTTAGGGTATGTATCTTAGAAACTGTTTTGAATCTGTGTATAAAACAGTTTCTTAATTTGCTCCGTTTATCGCACCCGATTTCCCTTTGTATCATAATACCGAATAGGGTAGGACAACTCTTTTAATGATTTTTCGAATTCGGCGGCCTTTCCCACCACTACTATTCTTAAATTGTTGATTTTAAGATATTCTTTTACTGCGCTTTGTGCATCGTTGACGGTTAAGTTATCTATCGATTTCAGATAGTTTACATAAAAATCTTCCGGCAAGCCTTCTGTTAATATATTTAGTCCCATTCCTGCAATTGTACTTGGGTTTTCCATCGATAACGTGAAGTTTCCTTTCATTCGGGCTTTTGTTATTCGCAAATCTTCTTCTGTTATGGTTGATATATTGTTAAATTCAACCATAAATTCTTTTATGGCTTGCGGTACCAGTTTATTACTTACGCTTGCTTGAGCGGAAAAGGATGGATTATATTTATCGTAGTCTATTTGTGAACTTGCGCCGTATGTATATCCGTTTTTTTCACGTAAATTGCTATTAAGCCTCGTATTTAAAGAGGAGCCACCTAAAATTTCGTTAGATAACGAGGATGCAAAGAAAATGGGACTGTTTGCCTTTATCTGATGCACATTGCCGATAACTATGTTTGCCTGAACAGCGCTGGGAACATCTACAATATTTATTTCAACCTCTTCAAGATTGTCGGGTTGGGGAACAGAAACCGGATTATCTTCTCCTCTTTTCCAATTTGCAAAGTTTTTCTCAATCAGCGGCTTTACTTCTTCAAGAGTTATGTCGCCCACGATGGATAGGTATGCGTTGTTGGGAACAAATATCTCTTTATGTGTAGTTTCAATATCTTTTAAATTAATATTACGCAATGTCTGTTCTGTTTCGGATTCTCCGTATGCTGTGTTTGCACCAAAAGTAAGGGCTTTGAAAACTCGTGTGGTTATGTTGGAGACATCTTTTTCGAGGTTGCTAATTTCTTCTATCTTCATCTCTCTTGCTATCTCAAACTCGTTTTGATTGAATTTGGGGTGCAAGATGGCACTGCTCATTAGCTCTAATATTTCCGGAAAGAATTTCGATAATCCACTTGCCGATGCTCCATTTTCATTAAACGATAAAGTAGCTCCCAAGAAATCTATTTTTTCGTTGAAACTCTCTTTGTTTAAGCTTGTTGTTCCTGTTCCGAGCATTCGAGTAAGCAGAGAACTTGTTCCGGCTTTATCCCCTTCGGCTTTTGGAGCAAAATCTATAATAAGCATCATGTTTACACGAGGTAATCTGTGATTTTCTACCACTAACACGGTTAATCCATTGTCCAGTTTAAATGTTTTGGGCGACTCCAAGTTAATGGCAGGTGTTTCGCCCGATTTCGGCATTTGAGTGTTGCCTTTTTTTTGTGTGCAACTATATCCGGCTGTGAGAACAAATGCAAGAAGAATGATATATTGAACTGCTTTTTTCATTTTATCGGGGTAAATATTTGATTGTGATTCGTTGATTGGGGTTGAGGTGTTTTTGTGCTGCCGCCTGTATATCTTCGCGCGTGACGGATTGATATTTTTTTACCACTTCGTTGATGAGATTGGTATTGCCGTACAATACCCGGTAAGTGGCCAACGACTCCGCAATTTTTTCCATAGACGAAATGGAGTTTATAAAGTTCATTTCGATTTGATTTTGAAGCTTTTGATACTCTTTTTCGGAGATTAGGTTGTTTTGAAGTTGGCGAATTTCGTCATCAAAAGCTTTTTCTACGCTTTCTTTTGAACCTTCGCCCATAGGCAATGCATAATAAAGAAAGATACTGTAATCTTCAAGTCTTTCGTTCATTACTGCAAATTCAAGCGCGTTTCCTGTATTTATTAATTTTTTGTAAAGTACATTCGATTTTCCGCTTCCAAGATGAGATGCAATCATATCGAGTGTGTAGAGTTCTTTTTCGTTTTCCGACGGTATTCTGTATGCAAACATGTATGCCGGCAGTTCTATATTGCGGTCTGTGGCTTCGTATTCTGCTGCGGTGGTAATGGGCTCTTCTTGAATGTTTGGTTGTACAACGGGTTTCCCGGCAGGAATACTTCCAAAGTATTTGTTTACCCATTCTTTTGTTTGCGATGGATTTATGTTTCCGGCAATAACCAGTGTCGCGTTGTTGGGCACGTAGAATTTCTTGTAAAATTCTTTGAAATCAGATAATTTTGCTTTGTCTAAGTGCTCCATAGAGCCAATGGTGCTCCAGTTGTAGGGGTGTTTAGTAAAGAGGTTTTTTTGCAATGCGGTAAACATATTTCCGTATGGCATATTATCTATGTTGTATCTTTTTTCTTCTTTGATGACTTCGCGTTGCGTATCTACTCCCACTTGGTCAATAACGGCGTTACGCATCCTGTCGGCTTCCATCCAGAGCGATAGCTCCAGATTGTTCGACGGGAAAACGAGGTAATAATATGTGCGGTCGTTGCTGGTGTTGGCATTACTCATGCCTCCATTTTCGTCCACAATTTTGTCCCACTCGCCACGTTTAATGTTTTTGGTGCCTTCGAAAAGCAGGTGTTCGAAGAAGTGCGCGAATCCTGTTCTATCGGGAGTTTCGTTTTTTGATCCCACGTGATACATCACCGATGTTACTACCACCGGCACGGTGTTGTCTTGATGGAGTATAACGTGTAATCCGTTTTGGAGATCATACTCTTCGAAAGCAATATTCAGTGTGACTGGAGTGTCGTTTTTGTTTGTTGCCATGCTGTGCGTTGGTAGTATAAGTAGTGCTAGCGCCAGCAGAGGAATGGGGCTCAAAATTATTTTGAATCGTTTACTCATATGTTGGTGTGAATTTTAAGAAATTGTTTTTAATTTTTTCAGGCAATGTTTTATTTTTTGCTCCGATTTGTTGTGAAAACACAATGCACGGCACTTTTAAAAAGTACTGAGTGCATTGTGTTTTTCAACATGAATTTTTCATAAATTCTTATTTGGCACCCGGATACCCTGGATTTTGCTCTAACAGTGGATTTCCTGCTCTTGCCGTTTGAGGGATGGGGAATACTAAGTGTCGGTCTGAAGCTACATAATCGGGTGCTATTTCCATTTTGTCCACTATTTTGTAGCGTACCAAGTCGTACCATTCTTCTCCGTTTTCGTGGCTAATCTCAATATATTTGTGTTTGAGCAGGGTAACCAAAAAATCGCTTTCGGGAATATTGCGTGCATAGTTTCTATTGTATGATACCGGATAATCAGATGCGCGAGTGCAAATAGTTTGCAGGTATGATCTTGCTTTTGTTTTATCGCCTCCTTCACGCCTAAATTCAGCTTCGGCGGCAATCAGGTAGATTTCGCCGAGGCGGAGCATAAAATAAGTGTGCTCAGGTTTTCCGGCCATGTAGTCTAGCATAGGATATTTTTCTATTAATTGTAAAGATTCTCCTTCGGCAAATGTTTCTTTTGGATAGGTCATAAAGAAGCGAGGATCGAATCCTGCTCCGGTTTCGAAATCACCCTCACCCGGAACCAATTCGTCGGCGATGCGTACAAGGGTCGACCCCAATTGTATTGTGTGGTACTCCATCATTCCCAGATTGGTTATCTGAATAATATGTGGGGCAAACAACACTTCGGAAGAATTGAAACTATTATAAAAAATATCCAAATAATAATATCTTTCCAGCTCGTATCCGGCAGCAGAAGCTTCATCTATCACTTCTATAGCAAATTTTGCCGCATTGGTAAAATCGGCTTTCGACAGATATACTTTTGCCAAAAGCGCTTTTGCCGTGGTGCTGCTCACGTGATAATGCTCCACGTAGTCATTGGAACATTTTTCAATGGCATACTCCAAATCAGCGATGATGAATTTGTAGCTTTCTTCTACTGTGGCGCGTTTTTGCGGCGTATTGTCCCTTTCGGGTTTATCGCAAATCACGATGCCGTAAATAGAATTCATGTCAAAAAACTCTCCGTACTGGCGCAGCAGGTGAAAATGTGCGCAGGCCCTGTGAAAACGGGCTTGTGCCATAATTATGTCCTTTTCTTCTTGCGTAATATCGGGAATAGTTGCTTTTTCCAGGTTTGTTAAAAGCGTATTGGCATTATTGATAATGTTATACAAGTCGATGTAATTATTTCTTATGCCAGGGTTGTCTATCGTTACTTCGTTGGTGGAAAATCCGTCGATTCCGTTCAAATTGGGTGGTAATTGCGCTTGAGTTAATGTAGTAAGATAGCTCACGAACCATCCTATTCCCGTTGTCCTCCAACTCGCGTACACGCCATTCAATGCAAATTGAGCAGAAGCTTTGTCGGGTATTTGTGTTTCATCGGTCAGAACATTTTTTTGCTTGATATCGTCTATGCTTCCTATCAGATCACATCCCCAGAGAGTTATGCTACAGCATATTATAACTGTATATTTGTAAATTGTTCTCATTGTCTTTTTATTTATAAGTTAAACTAAAAATTGACTCTTACTCCCATCGACATTGTTCTGCTTGATGGATACGGATCTGTATTTGAAGACATTCCGGAAGCAAAATTGCTGGAAATATCGGGATCTAATCCCGGCCAACGGGTAAAAGTAAGCAAGTTAGTAAAGTTCAGGTTGAATTGCAAGCCCAGAATTCCTAGTTTTTCCAACTTGTCTGGGTTTACGTCATAACTTAGTGATACGTTTTTTATCCTGAAGAAAGAGTTGTCGAAAACCGCCCGATCGTTTATGGCCGAATTGAGCCACGACTCAGGGGCATTTACCAATCTCGGATAGTTGGCGCCTGTATTCTCCGGTGTCCAAGTATTTTTATATACTTGTCGGATAATATTGGTTCCCAAAGGTTGACCTATATTGGTGAGAAGGCTTTCCCATATTGCCTTTCCGCCGTAGGAGAACTGCGACAGAATGGAGAGAGAGAAGTTTTTGTATTGGAAAGTGTTTGTCCATCCGCCAAATAGTTTGGGCTCGGGATTGGTAATCACTTTTCTGTCGAATTCATCAATATACCCATTACCGTCCAAATCTTTATATAGATAATCTCCCGGGCCGGTTGCCAGATTCTGATATGCGCTTCTTCCCTTTTCTTCAGCTTTTTGGTTGAGTACGTTAATCTCTTCCTGTGTTTGAACAATTTTTTCCACAACGTACCCTCGCATTACTCCGGTGGGCTGTCCTACGATAAAACCGTCGGAAAGGTCATCGAGTATAGCGTCATTGAGTTTTTCTATGCGGTTTCGGTTGGAAGAGAGATTGATTTCGCTGTTCCAGGTAAAATTCTTGTTTCGGATAATATCTCCTCCGAGTTGAAGTTCAAACCCACGATTGCTCATATCGATAATGTTGGCGTAATAGACGGATATTCCTGTTTCCAGTTTGTTTGGAGCAGGAGCCAATGCACCGTCGGTATAACGGTAATAGAGATCGAAGCTCCCGTAGAGGCGATGGTTGAATAGAGAGAGGTCTATTCCTGCGTTGTATTCCGTTGTCATTTCCCACCGGATATTTTTATTTGGGAGTGTATTTCTCAATACCAGCGTTAAGTCTTCACCGTATGTATTATGAACTCCCCCGCTTTGAATATATTGGCGGTAAGAGAAATCCGGAATATTTGTGGAACCTGTTTTTCCAGTACTGAAACGAAGTTTTAAATCATCTACCTTGGTAGTGTGGCGCATAAAATTTTCATTATTGATTCTCCAAGCTACAGACAATGCCGGAAAAGTTCCCCACCTGTTTCCGGGCCCAAATTTTGAAGACTGGTCGGCACGCCAAGATACTTCGGCTAAGTAGCGGTGGGCAAAGTTATAGGTGAAACGGCTGTAAACAGAGTTTAATCCTTCAGATGTATCGGTATCGGTCATATTTATTAGTACACCGGCAGAACTCGGATTTTGGAGATATTTATCGTTCGGGAATCCCCATAGCATATTCGATTTCGATTGATTGAACACCCTGTCGCTTCCCAACCCTGCCATTGCCGTGAAGTTATGATTGTTTATCGCTAAGGTGTAATCTAACCGTGTATTTATGGAGGAGTTGAAACTCGAATGGTCGGAAATATCCAAGGTAGCTTTCATGGGATAAGCCGGACTAAGTGTCAGTGCATCAAGCGGTGTGAAGTACGAATTATCAAACCTGTTGTATGACATATTGAAGTCGGTGTACCAGCTCAATCCTTTCAGCAGTTGATAGTTTATGTAGAAATTACCGAATATCTGATGGTTTTTGAATTTGGATGTTTTTTCGAATAAGGCAACGGGATTGGGTTTTTCATCTTTCCCACCATAGGTGTAATCGGGGATGCGCTGTAAAGCTCCTGTTTCGGTATAAATGGGTAGGTCGGGCCTCACGTTCCAAGAACGATCTTCTGAAAAACCTTCCATTTGCTCTCCGCTGTTTCGGCTAGCGTATCCGTAATTTAGTATAGTTCCCATTTTTAGACGTTCCCACAGGTCAAAATCCAATGAAAAACGCACACCGTACCGTTCGAATTTATCTTTGATAAACAACCCTTCTTGATTGATTCCGTTGAACGAAAATGAGTAGGTTGAGTATTGCGTTCCACCGCGCACGCTCATGTTGTACTGGTGTGTTGGGGCGTTTCGGTTTTGTATGGCTCTTACCCAGTCGGTATCGGCATTTCCGTATTTGGAAAGATTGAGCCCCTTGTAAACTAATTTCTGTGTTACGGGATCTTCTTCCACGAGCCCATAGTTACTCAATACATCTATCGAACTATAGGAGGTGCCATTGTTTACTGCACTTACCGTGTTTCTGAGTACTTCGTCCTGCAGATCCATAAATTCTGCCCTGTTCAATACTTTGTATTGCTTTATGGGGTTACCTACTGAGAATATGTAGCCGGCCTGAATTTCGAGATTTTCCGTTTTTCGTCCGCTCTTGGTTTTTACCAATATCACGCCGTTTGCGCCTCGTGAGCCGTAGATGGCTGTGGCTGCAGCGTCTTTCAATACGTCTATACTCTCAATGTCGTTTGGAGAAATAGCCAACAGAGGATTTAGCGAAGTTTCCTGCAGGTATATAGGAACTCCGTCGATTACAAACAAGGGGGTGTTGCTTAGTTGTGACCCATTTATTTTTGGAATGGGAGAAGTGATACCCCGCACGTTGATTACGGGTATAGCTCCCGGTTGTCCGCTACTTGGGCGAATCAAAACTCCTTTTACCGTTCCTGCCAGCATATTGTCTAACGAATTACTTACCGGTGACAATACACCGAGCTGGTGTTTGTCTAAAGAGGCAATGGAGCTGGAAAGGCTTTTGCGATCTTTGCTTCCGTAACCGATTACTACCACGTCGTCAAGCATTGTCGCGTCGTCTTTCATAGTTATGGTTACGTTGGCGGGTTTACCTTCAAAAACATGATATTCATGTTCGCATCCTAAAAAGTAGAAAGTAACAACCATTTCGATATCCGCAGGCAGATTCAGCAGAAACTTTCCTTCATTATCGGTTGTAGTATAGATACTTGTGTTTTCGATAAACACATACACGCCCGGTAGAGGTTTTTTATGTGTGTCGAGAACTGTGCCTCTAAACTCTACTTGTTTGCCATCCTGTTGTATGGCCGAGGTTGCATTGTCCGCTTGCATGTTGCCTATCGACAACGTAAGCGCAAGTACTAATAATAGAAATTTCATAAGCAATTAGTTTAAAATGTGTAACAATTTGTAAAATCTAAGTACGTTTTCAAAAATAATTTATCTTAGTTCGGTTCAGTTAGAAATAGGGCTCACGGGGTTTAAGCCGCAGTGTCCGTTTTGTTACTTAACTAAGTAGTATAAACTATTGGGAATGACGATGTACTTATTCGTTAATTGTTGTAAAAAAATAATATATTAAATTTAGAAAGTCAGTGAAATACGTATTATGTCCGATAGAAATCGGGATAAATCGTGTTGCACGTTTGAAAACTTTAAATAGATGAGCAAGTGATTATTTACACTTTGCGAAACGATCTCTTTTTTAAGAAGAATATTCGAAAAGTATTTCACTGCATGCTCTGCACTGGATTTTTTCTAATAAGTAGGAGTATGTAGACTATGTCATACTCCTACTTATTGGCAAGGTTTACGCTCTCAGTTTTTTTATTGATTACTTTTTAATGTTAATAATTCTATCGAGCGTTCTATCTAATTCAAATTCCCTCAATTCGTCGTTATTAGCAACAATGGTTCCTTCTTTGTTGATGAGGAAGCTGGCGGGTACGCCCATAATACCGTATGCCGTTACTTGTGGATTTTTGAACTCGTTTTCTACTATAATATTCAGCCAAGTTGGTTTTTCTTCGTCCATAGCGGCAGTCCACATATCGTGTTCGGCATCAAGCGATACCGATAGTATTTCCAATCCTTTGCTTTTATATTTTTCGTATGCTTTTTTTAGATTGGGTATTTCGGCACGACACGGACCACACCACGATGCCCAAAATTCTAAAATGGTGTATTCGTTGGCGGCAACTATATCGGTAAGACTGATGGCTTTTCCGTTGCGGTCTTTTCCGGCAATTTCTTTAAAGGGCGCTCCGTTGTCTACGGTTTGTTGCATCTCTATCATTTTTTCTCCTTCTATAATGCTATTACGCAAGAAAACCAAATCGGGGTGGGGGCCGATTTCCGCTTCGTATTTGTTGAGCATTTCAAGTACTTTCTCTACCGGATATTTTTCGGGATCATATATTGAGAAGAGTGCAAATATCTTTTCGAGGGGTGTGTAATCTCCTTCCAGCACGCGTTCATTTTCTCTCTTGTTATAAGCATGAATACCGATTTCATATTTGCTCATCTCTTCACGCGCTTTGGTCAATTGCTCTTCGTTTTCCATATCCATGTTGGCAAATAGCTCGTCTATTTTTTGTGCGCTTTCTACTTTTTCTTTTATGTAGTCGTCGTTTTGCTGATATCCCAACACGTTTTGGTGTATTTTTCCACCTTTTAGGTAGGTAATTCCTCGTTCATCTACGCGTAGGTCATAAGTATCGTTTTCGAGCAAAATGTCAAACGAGTAATACACCTCTTCGCTGGCAATCACCAGTTTACGCGGCTCGTCTAACTTGCCTGTCAAAACAAATTTGCCGTCTTTCACGGGTGCTGAGTTGATAACCTCGTACGTGTTGTTGTATAACGTAACCGATTCTGCATTAATCCCTTTGGCAAATTCGCCATTGATGGTATAGCTATCTGCTTTTTTGTTTTGCGTGCACGCTGCCATTGTTGCTACAAGAGCTATAATAGCGGTGAAAAATATTATTTTTTTCATTGTTTATTATTTGAGTAAGTTTTGTAATGTTCTATCTAATTCTTCGCCTCTGAGCTGATCCATTGAAGCTACGATATTGCCGTCTTTATCAATAAGGAAACTTGAGGGAATACCTTGTATGCCGTATGATTTTACTACTTCACCACCGTACCCTCCAGCATTATACACGTTTATCCAAGGTGTGTTTTCTTCGTCAAGGGCTTTCAACCAATCGGCTTCTTTTTCATCGAGCGATATGGCATAAATTTCAAAACCTTTTGCTTTGTATTTTTCGTATGCTTTTTTCAGATTTGGTGTTTCGGCACGACATGGGCCGCACCACGATGCCCAAAAGTCGAGCATTGTATATTTATTGGCTGCTATCACATTGGCAAGTTCTACCGTTTTTTTATCGCGTGTTTGTGCCACCACGTTGATGTAGGGTTTGCCTATGGCAACGTTTTCGGCAGCAGCGCTCATTTCCTGATCGTTGATCAGGTATTCACGATACTTGGTGAGCAACGGTAGTGCACCCAATTCTTTTTCAAACACATCAAGCAGTTCGAGGCGTTTTTCTATCGGGTAAGCCTCCCAATCTTCTGATTGGTTTAAGGTAAATAATTTCACAAGAGTGGATTCATTACCTTCGAGTAGTTTACGGAAATGTTCGTTTTGTATTTTTACCACAGCTTGTCCTTTTTCGTTCACGATAGCTTCGGCAGCAGCGTATTTTTCTATGTCGCTTTCGTCATCAAGTTCAAAAAAGGCGTCTTCTGCGTCCATATACTCATTTATTGCCTTGTTGTACGCTTCGTCGTTTGTGTACCCTAATACTTTTTCGTGCAAATTGCCACCTTTGAGCGTGATATTGTTATCGTTTACTACCAGCGTATAGTCTGCGTTTTCGAGAATAATATCTACTCCAAAACCACTTTCCATATCCCCAAGTATCATTTTTTTCGGCTCCTCTACTTTTCCTTTTATTTCGAATTTACCGTCTTTTACAGCTGCCGAAGCAATGGGAGTTGATGCTTGGTAAAGATATATGGAGTCAAGCGAAAACATATCTGTTTCAATACTACCTTTAATGGTGTAGCCCGATGTATTTCCGTTACACGAAATTAGCGTGAAAGCGGATAAAAGAATCATACTTACCAGTATGTTTTTTAAAATGATTGAATTCTTTTTCATTTTTATTATTTATTTGAGTAAACTTTGTAGTATTTCGTCTAAGCTATCGCCTCGCAGTTCATCCATTGATGCCACAATCGTACCGTCTTTGTCAATGAGAAAGCTAGAGGGGATACCTCGTATTCCGTATGCTTTAATTACTTCACCGTTAAATCCTTCGGCATTGTGTACGTTTATCCAAGGCGTTTTTTCTTCGTCCATGGCTTTGAGCCAGTCAGCTTCGTTATCGTCAAGCGATATTGCGTAAATTTCAAAACCTTTTGCTTTGTATTTGTCGTATGCTTTTTTCAGGTGTGGAATTTCGGATCTGCATGGTCCGCACCACGATGCCCAGAACTCCAATAGCGTGTATTTATTGTTGGCTATTGTATTGGAAAGTTCTATCGATTGTTTTTCGCGTGTTTGCGCCGTAATATTTATGTAGGGTTTTCCTGTTCCTACATTTTCGGCAGCGGTCATTAGGTCATCTTCACTCGATAGGTATTCGCGGTACCCATCAATTACTTCATGTTTGCCTAATTCTTTTTCATACACATTAAGTAGTTCTGAGCGCTTTTCTACCGAATAGTTTTCCCAGTCTTGTGTTTCGGTTAACGCCAACAGTTTGACAATTGTTGGTTCGTTGCCTTCAATGAGGTTTGCAAAATGAGCGTTTTCTATTTGCAACACCTTGTCGCCGGCGGTGGCTAAAATACTTTCAATTTCTTCATTTCGTGCTTTGTCGTTTCCGTCGTAGTCTTGAGTCAGTTCAGTGCCTAGTTTGTTGTATTCTTCTACAGCTTTCCTGTAGGCTTCACTATTTACAAACCCTAACACTTTTTCTTGAAGAATACCACCTTTCAGCAACACAATTCCGTCTTTAAGCGAAAACTCATATTGCTGTCCGTTTTCGAGAATAATGTTTGTGCCAAAACCTAGTTCAGAATTTCCTAATATAGCTTTTACCACTTTGTCGGCATTACCTTTTAGTGTAAACTTACCATCTTTTACGGGTGCAGATGCAAAAGGTGTACCATCGGTGGGTCGGTAAAGAAAAATGGAGTCTATCGAGAACATATCGGAGTCTATTTCCCCCGAGATGGTATAGCCCGATGTATTTTTACACGAGATAAATAGTGCCAACGCGGGCAAAATAATTAGAGCTGCAAATAGATGCTTTGCAATGTTTAAATTCTTTTTCATTGTTGTTTCTTTTTTTTAATTTAAAATGATGTTTATAATATTCTTTGCGCTGTGCGCATTATTTTCTGTCATTATCCGGCATTCCGGGATTGAATCGCATTACTTTAGGTGGAATAGGCATTATGTATTTTGGACTGTTGGGTTCTAAGGTGTAAATAATGGGTTCACCTACCTCTACATAATCCATATATTTATATTCTGTGCCGTCTTCATCCACAAATGTAACTTCCTGCAATTCTGTTTTTGCTACTCTGTGCTCAACCTTTTTTGCAAATCGGGGATCTTTATTGAGTCTGCGCAAATCAATAAAGCGGAACATTCCTATCATAGCAAATTCGCGACGACGTTCCTCCAATACCATTGTCAGGGCTTCATCGTTTGATTCGGCTGTTAATGGCTCGTTGTTAATTATGCGATTGTCTCGTAGCGCATTTAGCAGTTCAAGAGCGCGTTCTTTACTTCCGATTCGAGCTTCGCATTCGGCAGCAGTTAGGTACATTTCGGGTGTGGAAATGCCCAGATTGAGGTATATAAACGGCATATATAAAAACTCATTAAACACCTCACCTTCAAAAGAATTACTGTAGTAAAGCAAGAAACGCTTATCGTTCTCCATGTCAAAAAGACTGATTAAATCTTCTGATGCAAGTATTTGTGCGCTCATTCCTACACCCATCCCGCTGTCGTCAAGTTTCAAATAAACACATTCTTTATTATCTTTTCCTTCGGGTATACCTACAATACGCCCTTCCATTGTGGGAGCTTTGTAGCCCGTTTCGGGATTATCTACTCCTATGTTGTACTCTTTTAAATCCAACAGATATTTGTCTCTTTCCAATAGTTTATTAGCATAAGAGAGTGCCTTGTCATATTCGCCACGGATGAGATAAGCGCGGGCAAATGTACCGTAAACTGCTTTTTTAGAACCTCTGAACAATCCGGTTGTAGGACGTTCGGGCAAATATTTTTCGGCTTCAGTCAAATCTTTTATAATTTGTGCATATATCTCTTCTACTGTTGCTCGCTTTAATGTGCCTTCGGGAGCCACGCTAGTAAGCAGCAATGGAATACCCAAATCGGTTTTAGAAGTAGCTGCATCGTATTGTTTGGCATAGGTGTTCACAAGTATCAGATAGTCGTAGGCTCTGGCTAATAGTGCTTCGGCTTGCAACTTTTTAATTTCGGTTTCACCTCCGCCTGTCGCATCCACTATCTTTTCCATAATGGTGTTGTATTGATGGATGCGGCCGTATGCGCTTGACCATTGGGAGTCATCTTCTGATTGACTGAAAACTTTCTCTTCAAAAGTGTATAGATTTCTGTAAGAAGGGGGCATAATATTTAATCCGAAAGAATAAGCTACACCATTGGTTGAAACGTAAACATCATCGGTTAAATAGTTCATATGGGTGGAACCGCCCCCTACTAAGATGCTGCTGTTGAGCCATAAATCGTAATGCTTTATGGATTGAGGAATGATTTCTCCCTTGGGTTGATTGCCTAAGAAGTCACTGCAACTCATTAATACTAAAAGTGTACAAATAATTATACTATATTTTTTCATTTTGTTGAGATTTTAAAAGTTGATAGAAAGTCCGATTGTACAGGATGGCGATTGACGCAAACTTTTTATTGCTCTACCACCAAAATCGATAGATGCTGTTTCGGGATCAAAGTTCTTTTTATTGGCATACCAATATGCAATGTCTTGAATTTGCAGAGTTGCCATCATCGATTCGATATTCCACTTTTTGAAGAGTGATTGTTCAAAACTGTACGTAAACGAAATATCGCGTAATTTAATGTAGTCGCCTTTCAAGATATGTCTATCAGATGTCTGCCAATACATTCCTGTTTCGTATAGTTCCATTGATCTTGAAAAAGCAGGTGTGGTTTCGGGTTTGTTTTCATCTCCCGGCTTTTGCCATCTGTTCAATATCTCTTTTGTGACGTTATAGGTACGCTCCAGTGTGGGAATAGTGTTGGTATAAGGTGCGGATACATCTCGAATAATGTGCCCTCCGTAGTAAACAAACAAGAGTGACAATCCGAAGTTCTTATAGTTGAAATTGGAAGTAAACGATGCACTATAGGGCGGAACAGTGGTGCCCGAGTAAACTAAATCGTTGATTGATGTTGGTTGGCTTGTTTTTTCACCTTTAGCCGTGTAATAGAGTGGTGCTCCAGCAGTATCTAATCCGGCAAATTTAGTAGAAAAAAGAGCGAATGCCGGATATCCTTTTACGAACGTAGCATTATTTAAATAGCTGGACACATTCATTTCGGCATCATACACGTCGATCAACTTATTTTTGTTGTAGCTGAAATTAAAGATGGTATTCCATGAAAAATTATCTGTTAAAACATTTATCGTATTAAGCGAAACTTCAATACCTGTATTCGACATTGTACCATAATTGCGCAATCGACTGCTGAATCCATGTGTTGCATCGGTTTCGCGAGTACCTAACAAGTCGGTCGTATATTTATTGTAATACTCAATGGTTCCTCCAATTCGGTTATCTAAGAATCCAAAGTCTAAACCGATATTGGTAGATGCGGTTTTCTCCCAGCGTAGTTCAGGGTTTGCGGGATTTAACATCGAAAGTTCAAAAGCATCTTGTTGTTCATTGTACATGGGGCCTTTTAATGTGAGATACGGGCCCACATCTTTTGGTATGTTACCACCAATACCGTATGATGCTCTTAATTCTAAACTAGATATTGTTTTTTGCGATTGCATAAATTTTTCTTGCATTATATTCCATCCGGCACCTACTGACCATAGTGGGCGGTATTGATATTTAGGATCGGTACCAAATAGGTTTGATTGGTCGATACGGATACTTCCCGTCAGTTTATATCTTCCTGCATAGGAGTATGCGGCGTTTCCATAGAAAGATATAAATCGGTCATCGATATGTTCTAACCATTGATCACTAATTATATTGTATTGGAAAGATCCATCAAGGCTTTCTGTACCAACAAGTCTGCTTAATTTGTTTGGGTCAATTGATTGAAATCCAATTCCAGTGTCATCGTATCCAAAATAGTATGAGTTCGTTCCGGTTGTTCTCATTAAGCGTCGTTCGGCTCCTAAAAGTCCTGACAAATAATGGTTGCCTTTGTTCTTAGAATAGTTTAGCTGTGCGCGCATTGTATAAGCATACATGTCATTGCGTTTTTCTCTCATATAACCGCCTTCGGGTATGTTGTAAATAATACGATTGGTTTCCGGCTCAATTTGTGCCGCATCATTAATCATGTTGCGAATGTAGTGCGAGTGTTCGCTCTTTAAGTTTTTGTTTTTGCCCGATGCATATTCTGTTTGGTAGTTTAAGTCCAAATTAAGGTTGTTATTCAACTTCACATTAAAGCCGGCATGTACTCTGTAGTAATTATTTTTGTTTATGGTTGTTTCTTCGGCTCTGTTTCGTATCGGATTATAAGATTCGTCTTTCAATCCTAAGCGTATCAAACGCTCTAATTCTTCTTTCTTTTTACTATATGGTATAGTAGTTGGTTTGCCATCTTTATCGCGCAACATATAGTAGCTGGGCACTATTGATAAGAAATGCGACAGTGTTAGCATTCCGTTTTCGGATCTGTGTGTGGTGAAACTACCGGCAACTCCGAAGTCGGATTTCAACCAAGGAAAAAACTGGATGTTATTGCGGAACGTGAAACCAAGCTGCTCGTCTTTTTGGTGGCGTATACTTCCGTAATCGCCCATATAGTTAACGGTAGCGATGTAACGGCTTTTTTCGTTTCCACTTGTTAGCGTTACGTTGTGTTGGTGAACAACACTTGAGCGAAGGAATTCTTTTACTACTTGCTCTTTGTTGTCTAACGAACGGTAGAGATCTAATCCTTTGTTTAGGTCTTCGTTTGTAATTAGGTTGGCACGATGTTTATAAAGCATTTCGCTCACGGGATCTAGGAGTTCGCGTTTCAATTTAATGTCATCCCATTTTTGGGTGTTATATCTAAAAGCATCTATTTGTACATCTACCAATTCTTTGCTATTGATAAGGTTCAGATAATTGATATCGGGCTTGCCGGTTATTCTCACACTTCCATCATACGACACATGTGTGCGTCCATCCATGGTTCCGCGTTTTGTGGAAATAACAATAACACCGTTGGCGGCACGTGCTCCATAAATAGAAGCAGCTGCGGCATCTTTCAAAATAGTGATATTGTCAATGATAGAGGGATTGATACTTTTTATATCACCTTCAAAAGGAGTGCCGTCAACAACCAACAACGGTTGTGTTTGTCCTTTAAGCGATACGATACCGCGTAGCGAGAGTTCTCCTTTGTTGTTTTTGATTAATCCGGGCACTTGTCCTTCGAGTCTGGACATGATATTGGTTTGTAATTTGCCTTCGAGGGCATAAGGAGAGATACTTACGTATGAACCGGTTGATTGCTCTTTCGAGATAGTTTGGTATCCGGTAACGATAAGTTCTTTGAGCATTTCCTGATCGTGTTTGAGTTGTATTTCGAAACTGGTTTTGTTTCCTATGGGAACAACTAAACGTTTCATTCCTACATAGGAAATGATGAGTGTTTTTTCGTCAGGTGTGAGTGTAAGTGTGAATTTACCGTCAATATCGGTAGCAGTTCCTCGGTTTGTTTCGGCAATAATTATGGTTGCACCGGGAATTTCGTAACCATCTTCATCTTTTACTATACCATTGATAACAATAGAGTTCTGTGATGGTTGTGTTGACTCATTTCCCGGTTTTGCTGCAATATAACTACTGTTTTTGTATAGTATAACTTGTTTGCCCAGAATTTCATAAACGATACCTGTGTTTTTGGTAACTACTGTTAATATTTCTTCTATATTTTCAGAAGAGATATCGATATTTATTTTCTTTCCGGCTTCGTCCTTCAAACTATTTGAAAATAAAAAAACATAATCGCTTTTTTTCTCAATTTCGTTGAATACTTGTCGTAGCGACACATCTTTCATATTTAATGTGAGATTACTCTGGGAGTAAACGTTCGCATACGAAATAAATAGAAAAATAAAAAGCAGTGTCAGAAACTTACTTCTGCATTGTTGCTTGCTGTCTTGCTTGTGTTTTTTGTTTAAATAACACTTCATACGGGTGAGGTTTATAGATTAATTTATAAATTTTTTGAAAAATCTTTCAATACTCTCTCAATATAGATATTGTACGATTAATTTGTTATGATAATTGTGTTGTCTTTTCTATTATAGGTGGTATTTGATAATAGAGACAAGGATCTCATTATGTGATCTAAATTATCAGATAAATACAATTTTCCGGTACATGTTATGCTTTGTAGTTGTGAGTTTTCTGAGTATTTAAATTTTAGGTTGTAGTAGCGCCCTATTTGGGTTAATACGGTTGCCATTGGTGTATCTTCAAATAGGAGATATCCACTTCTCCAACTTGTATAGCTCTCTGTAAATATTTGTTTTGTTGAAATATTTCCTATTTCGTCGATGGTCGCTATTTCATTGGGCTTGACATTTTTTACGTTATTTTTTGAATGCACGTTAATTTGTCCTTCAACCAATACGGCAGCCAGCTCAGATGCATTGTATGCCGATACGTTGAATGCAGTGCCCACTGCCTCTACGCTAAATCGTGGAGTATGAACATATAACGGACTTTTTTTATTTGGTGCAACTTCTATATAGAGTTCTCCTTGAAGTTTTATTTCGCGACTTTCTTTGGCAAATTTTGAAGGAAATTCGAGCGTAGATCCTGAGTTTAACCAAACGATACTCCCGTCGGAAAGTTGTATTTTTGAGCGTTTCCCATACGGTACAATCAATTTATTAATTGTGGTGTTATCTATAATATCAATTTTCTTTTCGTTTTGGCTTCCTTCGTCAATTAGTGCTACTCCGTTATCTACTTTTATTTCTATATCTTGCTCAAAAGTGGAGATTGTGTTGCCTGTTATTAATTGGATGTTTTCGGGGCTTTGGGTGTTGCCTACGATGAGTTCATTGCCAAATTCGGCATTGTTTGATTTTTTTTCTGATAAATATAAATTTAATCCGATTACAAAAACGAGGATAGCACAAGCTGCTGCAACGATAGTAATCCATTTTTGATGAATACTAAAAGTTCTTTTTGTTTTTTTGTAAGTACCTTGTTGTATGTTTTGCCATAGTTGAAGTTTTTCGGTATCGGAAAGTTCATCTTTTTCTATTCTTATATTAACAAAATGTTTCTCAGCTTCTTTAAGTAGAGGTGCCAGATTGGGATACTGCTCAATAAAGTTATTCCAATAAGCTTCAGATTCATTTGTTGGGAACAATTTCCACTGCACAAATTTTTTATCTTGCAAAAAATCAGCAAAACTCTTGAATGTTTTTTGAGGTAGTTCTTTCTGCATTTGTTGGTCTTTAGAGTAAATATTAAAAAATAGTGAAATAATTAGAACTCTCTATACTTGTTGCCTATTATATTAAAGACACAACAAAATGAAAAATCTTCCCTTTTTTGTGAAAAAATATTACATAAGTTTATAAAACTTGCGTAATAAGAAAGAAAATAAAAAAAATATGAAGCTATGGATGATAGTTTTTTGCTCTAATTAGGCTTTTAAATGTTATTTGAGGTGAAAATTGCCGTGAAAAGTTGATGCGAAGTATTAATAAGCAAAAATGAATATATTCCGAATTGATTTCGCAGTGTGCTCATAGCTTTATGCATTAATTTATGACAAGAGTTTATATCAATGCCCATTTTATGGGTAATTTCTTCGTAGTCATATTCTTCAATATACCGCAAATAAACAATTTCACGTTGTCGAGGAGTTAAGCTATTAAGCATATTATTTATTAACTGACGTATTTTTTCTTCTTCTTCACTATTAATTAAATAATCTTCAATTGAAACTTTAATATTGAAATAGTGATTTTCCGGCATAGGAAAGTCTTCTATAGATAGGTATTCTTTATTGTTCCTGATGGTATTTAGTAATGTGTTTTTAAGTGCTCCAAATAAATAAGCGCGGATATTTGTAACAGAGTTTAGCTGTGATTGATTGTTACACAAGCGAAAAAACACATCGTGAATGGCATCCATAACGGTATTTTTGTCGAATCCTAAATGTATGGCATAGGCGTATAACTCGTCAATGTGATGATTGTAAATATCCTTTATATCGTGAGAAAATACCATTTTCGATGTGAAATAAGTTGCAAATTAACATAAAAGTTTGAAGAAAAAGAATGTTTTTGAAGATAAATCGTTTTTTAAAGTGAAGTTGGAAGCTTAATCGGTAATAAAAAAACGGAGAATATGTCTTTCTCCGTTTTTTGTTGTGTACGTCGGATGTTTGATTTTTTTAATTTCACTAAGTAAAAAACATTCCGATTTAAAGAGATATTTCTATTTGCTTTTTGAGGATTTGATTGTAGCCAAATCCGATGCTTTAAAGGTAAAATGGTTGGGTAGAGGAGGTGTACAAGTTTCATCGTCACAAGCCTGAGCGCGTACATCGCCCTCAAGTATAAATTTTGCTTTATCGGTTATTTTAAATCGTTGTACAAATTTTGCCGATTTCTCGAATGTTCCAATTTCCGCATTAAAAACAGGATCGAACGATATGTGAGGTTTTTGTGTGGCTTTGAACTGCCCTATGATTTTGACACCTGCGATTTTTGTTATACTTAGAGTTGTTGGAAATGCAGTGTTTTTAGGAATATTTGTGTCATATAAATGCCATCCTGCTTGAATACGGGCATCGGCAACCAATTCAATTTCGCCGTTACCTTTGTCTTGCAGACTGAACTTCCAATTTACTACATTTTGTTGTGCCGAAGCTTGAAATATAGCGAAAGCTAATAATACACACGTAATTATACTTTTTAGATTCATATTTTATAAATTTAATTTACAAAGTTACTAAAAACTGCTTATTTTTCCGCGAAAACATTGCTTATGAATCCTTGCAATTGACTTTTTTTAAAGCTTTGTTCCATTTGCAACAAAAGCTTTTGCCCGATATTTTTCCATCTCTCACGCTGTCCTTTATTTGCCTCTTGAAGTGCGAACTCTGTAAGATCCATATACGGGAAAGTTTCGGCGCTTAGCCGTCCGGAGCTTTCTTCTTCGGCGGCTTTGAGAAACAAATCTTTATTCTTGGTCAGAGCAACTTTTGCAAGTCTCATAAAGGCCAGCAGCATGTGCTTGTCAGAAAAATCCAATTCGGTAATTTCTTTTTCCATAAGTGCTATCTTCTCGTTTGTGAGACGGTACTGTTCGTGATTTATGGAATACAGCGCTTTTAATCTGTACATCATGCTTAAGGTGCTGTCCACGCGCTCATGTCCGATGTTTTCGTAATATTTGTCGATGTTTTTTAAAACAAACTCATATTCTTTTTCAAAATCTTTTACGGCAAGTACGTTATCATAGATATACCAATATTCGGGAGAAAACTTCTCACGCTTGTTGAGATATTGCAGCAGATCTTTGGATACTTTATATGCTTCGGGATGACCACTTTTGAACAGCAGTATTGAGTATAAAGTAAGAAACTCTTTAGTTCTATTGCCGGCTTCATACTTCATTTTCTGAACATTTATGGAGTTTTTTGTGTCCAACCCTTCTGAAATGGTTTTAATAAATTTATCGGGTTCCATAAAACCATAAGCTGAATATTGCAAAATACCGTCGGGACGAATAAGTAAATAAGTGGGGTAGGCCGTAACTCCATATTTTTTCGCTAAATCGGGTCCTTCGCCTTTTTCCATATCAATTTTTACATTGATAAAATTTTTGTTGAAGAAATCGCCTACCTTTTCGTTGGTAAAAACTGTTTGAGCCATTTGCTTGCACGGTCCGCACCACGACGTGTAAGCATCCATAAATATCAATTTGTTCTCTTTTTTAGCAATTTCCAAAACCTCATTGAAACTCATGTTTTCAAATGAAATGCCGGTTACCGATAACTTTCTGTAAGTTGATATGTAGGATGTTAACAACTCTTTCCCCTTACCTGTGGCTGTTGCTCTTGCTTTTTCTAAAACTTTTATCGCAGCTATTAACTCATCCTTTGTTCCCTTTTTGGATATAAGCTCTAAAGGTCCCAATAATCTGGAATATTTGTCTGGAGATAGTTGAGGTTGTAATTCTTCCATTATGGTTACTGCTTTGCTTGTGTTTCCTTCGCATCGCGCTTTACCTAATCGGCACATATTCCACATAACGTTCCCGTCTGAGATATTCCAGGTGTTTATTTTCTCCATTAAACGGTCTATTTCAGCGCATTCGAAACCTTCTTGTTCGCTTGCGTAACCATAAACATAACTATCAATCACGGGAAGATATTTTTCGTACATATATTTGCTTATCTTCTCTTCTCCTTGCTTTTTAAATGCAGATAAATTATTTTCCAAAAACTGAAAATAAGGACTTTGTAATGTAGCTATTTTAGGATTATCGTATATCCACCAGTATTCGGGTTGTGATTTTTCTTCGTCACTCAATTTACCCCACAATTCGGTTAAAAGTTTGTCGGCTTCGTCTTTTCTGCTGGCGTTAGACAGCGCAATTTGGTAGTTAACGTAATGTTTATTTTCTAGTTTGCCGCTTTTATATAGTTGGTCTAAGTTTGTCAAAGCCGTTGTTTTATCGAGTCCCCTGTCTATTTTTTTTATGAAATCTTCTGTTTTCGAGGAGCCCACCACTCGGTGGAGTTCTTCTCCGTTAGGGGAAATGATAAGGAATGTAGGAAATTTGGTAACGCCGAATTTTTTTGCCAACTCAACTCCTTCTCCTTTTTCCATGTCGAATTTAACGGAAACAAAGCGTGGTGCAAAGTATTTCCCCGTTTCGAGCTGGGGAAATACTTCTTTATCCATGGTTTTACAAGGGCCACACCACTCGGTAAAGCAATCGATAAAAACCGCCTTTTTATCTTCTTTGGCTTTTGTTAATGCTTCGTTAAAGGAAAGATTCTCAAATTTTATACCTTCTTGTGCCGCAACACAGAAGAATAATAACGAAAAAATGAATATTGTTAATGTTCTCATTTATTGTTTTATTTTTCTTTAAAAATTAAGCTTTTAGGTTCTTTGCAGACGTTTTTATATACAGGTTCCAGTAAGGTACTCTTTTTAACGGCATCTAAAACTATGATGTCGCCCGATTTATTTGCTTCGCTCCCTACACTGGCCGCAACAAATAGTGTTTTTTCTTTGTCGTCAATGGTCATTGCTTTTACGGAGCCTCTCTCTAATGTGTACCAAAGTTCCGCTTCTCTGCCACCGTCTGCATAAACTTTGTAAATTTTATTTTCAGTTCCGATAAACCAATAGCGACTTTTTTGTGCTAAAAGGCATGCTGAATTTACGTTTCCTATATTGGGAATAGACATATCTTTTTTAAATATCATTCGAGGAATCATTCTTTGTGTTGCAGGATCTATATCGCCTTTTTGCAAACGTAATTCAAAGAAATGCAATGTGCCGTCTTTCTCCAAAATGAGTTTCTTTTTATGTGTCATCAGTACCCAATCAGTGTAATCAATAGCACCATATTCGGACCCTGCTACAAATTTCATATTCGCAGTAGAAACTCCGTCAAAGCTCCAAGGCTGTATTTTAGAGAAATAATAAGGGTCGTTTTCGGGAGCAAAAGTTATAAGCTGGCATCTTTCTTTATCATATCCCACCCAATAATTTGCGCTAAGCGATGAATTTGCGGTAATATAATTAGCTAAAGAGTAGTTGCCTTCTACCGGGCGGTAAAGTGCTTGCGACCTTCCGCCATCGTAGATAAAAAACTTACCTTCGCTAACGATTCCTGTTCCTCCAAAAAATCTAATAAGAAACGATGGCGCAAACACACCATCATAACCTCCTATTACCATATTTCCATTTATCAGATTTTTAGGTTGTATTGTGCTGGAGTTGAGAATCGCAACATTCTTATCTCCTTCTTTACTTACGACGTATAAATCCCTATTGCTGGTATTATAAAACAGCTGCATCGGTTTTTTCCCGAGAGTTCCCAATTCGCTGTTTACGTGAGTGAAAATATCTTCTTTAAAAAAACCTATTTCCGGTTTTCGCGGTTGGAAAGAGAGAATGCTGCTTTCATCGTCATCTTCGCTCAAGACAAACAAACCATATCCGTAAGGATTTAGTATCTCAACCTTGAAATCGTAAAAAGATTTCACTCCGGTTTTGTTGTTTGTAACGGTAAACAATGCAGGCCAATAACCAAAACGAACGCCAATGGGTTTGTTGAGGGTCTTTTCGTTAGATACAACTTGATAATTTATTCTCCATTCGTAACTTAAATCTGCTTCTTCCCCCATTGAGAATGAAAGCTGAGGATTCATCTTCATTACATCCATCTGTCCTATGGTATAGAGTGTGTCTATACCGGAGATGGTAATTTTATTTAAATCGGTATAGTCGTAGTTGCTAAGGTCTTTCATACATCCCACAGCAAGGAAGACTATAAATATATAGGTAATAATTTTTTTCATAATCTTTGTTTTACAATAGTTTATTATAAAATCGGACAAGGAACTATAATGCGTTCTCCTTTATTATTCGGATCGGCTAATTCTTCCAATGTATATCTTGGGTTCTTTTCAAAATAGAGGCGTAGTTGCATTATCAGCATACATTCTGTTGGATAATTTTGCAAGAATTGCCATCGTTTAATCTCTTTGTTCGGCAGTTCTCCTTTTCCTCCTTTTATTTTTATCCATTCCTGATACTTTATTCGGTGGTATTCTCCAAACAGATATTTCCAGTTTTCCCACCAATCAGGTTCTTCGAGAATATCGGAGAAGGAGATGCTCACTTGTTGCTTATCGTATAAGCCTACTTCAAACTCATCCGTTGGCACGAGTTTCAGCGTAATGGTTTTTGCCGTATTGCGAATATCAAGCGTTCTCTTCACTTTTAAAGCAATAGAATCTCTTCCCTGATTAGCTTTTACGGTATAATACTCTTGCAATGCTTCGTAATGTACACCTGATTCGGCCGTTGTTCCTTCTTTTATCAATTGCACATTAAATTTTCGATCTTTGTTCTCTCTGAATCCTTCAATTTCTACAGGGATGTAGATAATCTTTTCTTTTATTTCCGGTTTCTCAAAAGCGAAGGAGTAAATCAAGGTATCGCGACGCAATATGAGTGTTGTATCGGTTGGCGCTACGAAATGTAAGCCGGAGAAATCTTTGTACATTAAGTTTTCACCTTTGTCACAAGCCATTAATAGGGCAAACAGTGATAATATAACGAAGTGAATTTTTCTTTTTTTCATATCCATATTCTTTATTTAGTTGCTTCCAAATTCATATTCTTCTTTGGGTATAGGCAGTTCAAATATTCGTTTGTCTGCCTTTATCGCTTCGTGGTGTGTTAGAATATCTTTGAAAAGCCGTTTGTAAACATAAAACATTTGTCCTTCTCCCCAAAATTCTTTACGGCATTCTGCTATTATATGATTTTGGAGTTCGGTTTCATTCATTTGTGTGCCGTCTAAAGCTGTGAGGTTTCGTGAAATCCTTACTTTGTTTAATAAATCGATTGCTTCTGCATTATCTTTACCGATTTTTGCTTCGGCTGCAATATAATACATTTCCGATAGGCGAATCATTGGTAAAAGAGGGTCGTAAGGGGTTAAGAACTCGTCTTTCTGATTCCTGAAGTATTTATACAGCAACATTTCATTTTCTTTCATTTTCCATAAGAATGCTCTTCTGTAGTCTTGGGGATTGCCTTTCCCTTCCTCGATATATACTTTGTTTAGAAAATCTTCTCTTACCGATAGTTTGGATCGATAATTGTCTGAATAACCTAAGAAATTACCTAATGTTTCTTTCAGAGTTGCTTTGTAAAGTCCGAAAATTATTTCGCGTTCAAACATCAAGTTGCGTTCTCCATCGTCTTTTATAATATCAGCTCGCATTAATAATTGAAAAATGTTGTTAGCATCAATTACCTCTTTGGCATATTTGTATGCTTCATCGCTATTCTCTTTCAGCATTTCCACTCTGGCTAAGGTTGCAGCTACAGCATAGTAGTTCATACGAATACCCCTGTATCTATATGACATAGCTTCGGTGTCTATATTGTTTCCAGTAGTTTTTCGTCCGTTTTTAATGATAGGGTCTTCCTTTAATAAGTTGTAGGCTTCCAGCAGGTCATCTTCTATTGCTTTCAATACGACATCCGCCGTCATTCTCTTCATTATTTTGTTGTTATATGTGGTGCGATAAGGAATTGAAAGTTCTTTCATTCCTCCGTTTTTTAGTACGGGGCCAAAAAGTCGTAACAAGTCTAAATGTAAATATGCTCTCAATGCCAATGCTTCGCCTTTTATCAGTTTGTAATCAATTAAATCCTTCTCGGGTGTTATCTCTAAGCGATTTAACAGGATATTTAGATTGGCAATTGTTTGATACATATTGCCCCAGATTGATTTCAATTGTTTTTCGGTTGTTTCTGCTGCGAAATCGTATTTGGAAACATAGTAGTAGGCATTGGTTTTTAAATCCATTTTCCAATATTGTGCCATCGCGTCGGGTATTGCCACGAGCAGTTCCTGTCCGTAAAGTTGAGGTTTTGCCATAGATACGTATGCTCCTGTAAGAACTTGTTTATAGCCAAATTCGTTTTTAAAAAGCTCATCATCCACAATGCTTCCCGTTGGTTTTACCTCGAGCCAATCGTTGCAAGCCGCAAAACTCAGTGTGAGGAGTAACGATATAATTATAATCAGATTCTTCATAATGCTCTAAAATTTAAGATTTAGTGTAAAAGTAAACTGTCTGGCGTAGGGATATTCTAACCCTCTTTCTCGCTTTACCGTGGAGATATAAAATACGTCGTTCATATTGGCTCCTATCCTTAGGGAATTAAGTCCTATTTTTTTGAGCAACTCTTGATCTATGTGATATTGCAGAGACACGTTTGTCAGTTCGAGATAATTGTTGTTCTGAACAAATCGGCTGGAGGCGTATGAGACACTCCGGTCGGCAATATTTTTATAGAAACTGTGATCGCCCGGTTTTTTCCATCGTTCTTCCAATACACGACGATCGGCATTTAGACGCGGATCGGCACCTTCTACTCTTTCGGCCAGCGTTGCGTTGTATAGTTGCGATCCGATGCTGTAGCGAAAGTTCAGATTCAAGGAGAGCTGTTTCCACATTGCATTTGTGCCGAAAGTTCCCATAAGTGCAGGCGCCGTGTCGCCTAGTTTGATTTTGTCTTTGTAGTCCCACTTTTCGGTAATCTTTCCGTCTTTTGTCAGATAGAGTTCTTTTCCCGTTTCGGGATCTATGCCCATTGAGCGAACTGCTTTAATAGCCGAGAGCGATTCTCCTTCTTCGTAGAGTGCTACGGGTTTGGTAAATTGTTTTTCATCTGCGTTGTTTGTTTCGTTCAGTTTTGCCAACACGTTTGTTATTCTCAGGATTTTGTTTTTGTTGTGAGTTCCGCTTGCATAGAGAGCCAAATCGAAATCTTTGTTTCGAACGACTACGCCTGAGATATTGAATTCATATCCTTGATTAAGTTGCTCGCCGTAGTTTTCGGTATAGCTGGAAAATCCCAATGAAGGAGCTACGGTAACGGGTAGTAGTAAGCCTAATGTTTTGTCGTTGTAATAATCAAAGCGAAATGATAATCGTCTTTTCAATAATGAAAAATCCAATCCGATGTTTCGTTTAAGGCTTTTTTGCCATTTGAGATTTTCGTTTCCGAATTGAGAAAATATGGCTCCGAATGTTTGATGATAAAACTCCGTAACGTAATAATCGAAAATGGTTTTTGCTACTTTCGGATCGAAGTTCTGGTTTCCTGTTTCGCCTAACGATCCGCGAAGCTTGAACTCTTCCAACCATTTGGTATCTTTTAAAAACGATTCCTTGTGAATGTTCCAACCGGCACCTACTGACCAAAATGTTCCAAACTTTTGATTTGTTCCATACTTGGAAGATCCATCGGCGCGTGCCGAGAAATCAACGAAGTAGCGATTATCGAAAGAGTAATTTGCATTTCCCATAAAGCCGGCAAGGCGACTGATATGGTCAGTTGAGAAAGGGCGGGTACCGTCTTTAAATTGCTGCGCGAAGCGAATATCGCTGAAGCGTTCGTCTAAGAACCCAGTTACCGAGTAACTGTTCATCGACTCTTTTCGCTCTTGCAGGTTCACTCCTATTCCACTGTACAAGGTGTGTTTGTTTTTTTGCAATGTGTAGGTAAGTGTTGTGCTGAAGTCGAACGATGATTTTTTACCGTTTTTTTCGTCGTATTGTCCTCTTTTATTGATTTCTATTCCTACGTCGGTTGATGATAGAGGAGAATGGAATTTGAATCCGTTCAGGTTGCTCTTCATCAGGGATAGAGAGGATTTCAATCTGAAATTAGGAGTAAGGAAGTAGTCCAACGAGAGGTTGTTAGTCACGGTTTCCGTTACATCTTCGTTTTTGTGTCCGAGCAGAGCATCTTGCAGGTAGTTGACATGTCGGTAGGTATCGTGCTGATCGAATATTTTTACGTTGGTAGGACTGTATGGATTTGCCGAGGTGTATCTTGTGAAGGAACCGTAGGGCGAATTTACCGATTTTGTATTGTTGTAGGAGAAGCTGTTTCTAATGGTAAATTTATCTTTGATTCTATATGTCAGATCGAAATTTAATCCGTAATTGTCCCGATACGATTTTTTCATAACTCCCGCCTTGTTGTCGTAATTTATGCCTAAACCATATGTTACTTTTTGGTCGCCACCGGAAGCATACAATGAGTGTCCGTGTGAAAAAGCGTTGCGCAGGGGTTGTGAAAGCCAATAGGTATCTACACCGCGAGCAATATCAGATGCAATGCTGTTGTAAACTTTATTAAGCCGGTGTTGTTCTTTTGGCTCTTCACTGGTATAGATGCCTGCTAATTTTTCAAACTCCAGCTTTTCTCGTGCATTCATTAAGTTGTAGTCTGTGAGATCGGGCACAGACAGGCTGCTTCTGTTGGTGTAGCTTACGCGAAGTTCTCCTGCTTCGGGACGCCGTGTTTCGATAACGATTACTCCGTTTGCGGCACGTGATCCGTAGTGGATAGTTGCCGATGCGTCTTTTAAGATGGTAAGGCTCTCTATTCTGTCGATATCCATATCAAATATGTATTGGAGCGACACTTCATAGCCGTCCACAATGAAAGTCGGAATATTGCTGCCGCCTAAGAAACTGCCTTCCCCGCGAATAAAAAAATTGGGAAGTTCATTCGGATTAGATCCCATATCGTTGTTTTCTTTTATTTTGAAGGTGGGATCTACTTGCGACAGTATATTGATAATATTTGTTTTACCATATTTTTGAATTTCTTCTTTTGATACTTGTGTTACGGCTCCCGTGAAACTTGATTTGCTTTTTTGGAAGTATCCTGTAACTACAACATCATCAAATGATTGAGTGTCTTCTTCAAGACTTATGGTAATGGTCTTGTCATCGTCTTTAAGAATAATGTTTTGTGTAACGTATCCAATAAATGAAACAGATAATGTAGTTACATTTTGATGGATGATTAATTCGAAGTTGCCATATTCATTGGTCGCTGTACCGTTAACAGTTTTTCCATTTTCTTGTGAAATAACAGAAGCGCCGGGGAGTGGTTCGCCGGTGTTCTTATCAATAACTTTTCCTTTTATGTTTTTTGTTATCTGTTGCTGTGTCTCGGTAACTCTGTTTGTTGCTTTCACAATATCAGGAGCAACTCCTTTCTTGTAAACCACGACTTGACGGTTAATTATTTTGTAATCAAACTGCGTGCTTTTAAGTATTTTGTTCATTGAATCTTCAATAGACTCCTCGTTGATGATAATATTTATCTTGGTGCTCGTGTCTTTTTCGACATCTTCCGTTAACAAAAATATATAATTAGTTCTAGCTTCAATATCGCTGAATATGCTCTTCAGTGATTTGTTGTGTGCATTGAGAGATACAATGCTTTGCGAGTAAGTATTTGCTTTTATACTTACCAATCCGATAAATAGTAAGATAATGCTTAGTCTCATTATTCTTAGATTTTGTTTGTATTTATTAAGTACGTATTTTTTCTTGCAATGATAATATCCCATAACTTTGTTGTAATTTAATTAAGGTATATACAGAATAGTAATTGATTTTATTTGACTGAACGATATTTTCATTGTCGTTCAATTTTTATTCAATGCAATAATTAAAAGTTTTTCATAGGCATTTTATTGTTTTAGGTATTTATTAATATAGATCGTATTTTGGTCACGAATGTAATTGGTGTTAGAAATGGCGGCGATAGCGCGCATTACATCATCGATATTATCCGATAAATCCAATTTTCCACTGCATTTGATATTCAAAATGTGAAGGTTTTCATCAAAACCGAATTTTACATTATAAATTCGTCCCACCTTTTGAAGTACATCAGATATAGGTGTATTGTTTAATGTGAGGTAGCCTTCTTTCCACGAAATATATTCTTGCGGATTTATGGTTTTTTTTGTGAGACCTGTCTGTTCATTTATTTCTCCCATTTCATTAGGCGCTAAAAATAAATTGTTGTTGCTCGAGACTAGTTTCACACTTCCTTCTACCAAAACTACGCTTGATTTTTCTTCGGGATGAGATGATATGTTGAATTTAGTTCCATAAACCTGTACGCTAAAATCGCGGGTGTAGACATAAAATGGTTTTTGTTTGTCGGAGGCTATTTCTGCAAATATTTCGCCTTTAACTTTTATTTCGCGTATGCTACCTGTGAAGTTCGATGGAAATTCGAGTTCCGTTCCCGAGTTGAGCCATACTTTTGAGCCGTCTGAAAGTGTAATAAATGAGCGTTTCCCATAAGGCACAATTAGTTTGTTAATCGTGGTATTGTCTCTGATGTCAATTTTCTTTTCGCTTGTAGTACCTTCATTAATGAACACCATTTCGTTATTTACTTTTATTTCTACATCTTGTGCAAAAGTAGAAACAGTATTGCCTGTAATCAATTGAATGTCTTCGGGAGTTTGTGTGCTTCCTTCTACCAGTGTAGTCAGTCCGGTGTATTGTTTGTTGTTTTTATAGTATAAAAGCAATCCGCCTGCAACAAAGAGGATGACGCATGCTGCCGCCACATAGGGAAGCAGTTTGAATGGTAATGATTTTTTCCGCTCCGTTTTTGAAACAGATGTTACAATGCTGTTGAAAAGCTCCGATTTGTCTTTCTCTGTCAGCTGATTCTCATCAGAAAAATGTTTTCTTAAATAGTTGTCGGCCTTTAGTGTTTCTATTTTCAGCCTGGGATTCTTATCGATAATACTTTCCCAATAGCCGGTAACTTCTTCCGATGGGGCAATGCGCCACTGCACGAAAGTTTCGTCTTTTAAAAGGTCGATATAATTTCTATAGTTCAATTCTTTATTGGTCGTCATAAGCAAAAACGCTTTTCGGGCATTAAGAGATTTACTCTTCAAGACGACTTAAGTTTTGTTTTGTTCCCTAAAAAACAGAAAAACTTTTACTTTTTAACATTTTTGGGAAAGTAAGAATCAATTCGACATGGATATTCAATCAGAGCAATAAGAGATATAAAATAATAAGCGGATATTTCAGGCGTAAGGTTTCCATGGCTTTATGCATTAGTTTTCTGCACGAAGAATAGCTGAGGCCCATTTTTAACGATATTTCTTCATAGGAAAGATTTTCTACATAACGCAGAATAATTATTTCTTGTTGTCTCGGGCTTAACGATTGAAGCATTTCGTTAACCTTTTGCTTTATAATTTCTTCATCTTCCGAAGTTATTAATTCATCTTCAATGGTTTCGGATTGAGTTAAGATGAGCTCTGCATTTGGTGATGTTATGTCGATTTTTATTTTCTGTGATTTATAAATGTCTATTAGTCTGTTTTTTAGTGACCTTGTTAAATAAGAACGAATGGAGATAACGTCATCAAGCGGTTTCTCTTCGGTGCATAGTTTGTAAAAAACATCGTGAATGGCATCCATAACAACGTGTTTTTTAAAACCTAAAGCAAAAGCATAGGAATAGAGGTTATCTACATGTTCGTTGTAAATAGCCTCTATTTCCTTTCTTGATTTCACGTGTTTCTTGTTTTAATGAAACACAAATTAAAGAAAAAAAACTGAATTAACGAAATTTTCTTATTCTGTAGCTTTTGCCGAAAACCAATGCCGCGTATTATTCGCTATTTTCACCAGCGAGAGCATAACCGGCACTTCCACCAAAACACCCACAACGGTTGCCAGCGCTGCGCCAGAATTCAATCCGAAAACGGCAATGGCAACGGCTACTGCAAGTTCAAAGAAATTGCTCGCTCCGATCATTCCAGCCGGAGCGGCCACATCGTGCGATAATTTCCAGGCTTTTGCCCAACCGTAAGCGATAAAAAAGATAAACAAGGTTTGTATTATCAAGGGAACAGCAATGAGGGCGATATGTAACGGATTGTTTAAAATAGTTTCTCCCTGAAACGAGAAAAGAATAATGAGTGTGAGTAATAATCCTATAACAGTAGTATTGTTGAATTTTTTGATAAATACGTTATTGAAATAATCGATCCCTTTTCTGCGAATTACCGCACGGCGAGTAATAATTGCTGCGGCAAGTGGAATGACAATAAACAACACCACCGATAAAATAAGTGTATCCCACGGGATGCTGAT
>JAUNUM010000088.1 GCA_030538215.1 Bacteroidia bacterium | reverse complement strand
AGATAAAACATTTTGCCCTATTGGCAGAATCCATTCGCGAGTACGTAACGGAATTAAAAATAGCTTTTATCGACATACCCTCGCTCACAACCGTTATCGATACGCTCGACCCCGAAAAAAAACGCATCCCTCACTTTTATATTTACGACCAATACTCATCGGTTTTGGCATCGCTACGTACTCAACTCAACCGAATGACGGCAAACAAATATGAAGAAATAGATATTGAACCTATTCGTTATCAGGCACAACGAATAGAGGATGAGGTGCGAAAAAACATCGCTCAACAACTTTCTCTCTATACGCAAACATTATCGAAAGCACTGCACGAAGTTGTCCGATTAGACATCGTTTTGGCAAAAGCCATTCAGATTAAAGAATTGGGACTATGCAAACCCGATATCGGCGAACAAGAAACGTCCTATAAGCAACTGTTTCACCCCGAAATAAAAAACTCATTGCATCAACAAAACAAAGATTTTCAACCTGTGGACATTTCTATCCCAATGCAACCCACCGTTATCACAGGAGCCAATATGGCAGGCAAAAGCGTATTGCTCAAAAGCGTGGCATTGGCGCAAACCATGGCGCAATACGGGTTTTATGTAGCAGCACAATCGGCAACAGTTGTTCCTGTGGAGCAAATCGTTACCAGTGCGGGCGACGGCGAAGACGAACTGCAAGGATTGTCGTCATTCGCAGCCGAAATGCACCGATTGAATACTACCATAGAAAACACACACAACAACATCAAACAATTGGTATTGATAGATGAACTTGCCCGCACTACCAATCCCACAGAGGGAAAAGCCATTGTGTGCGGAATGCTCGACTTCTTGATACAGTACAACATACAGTCGCTCATCACAACGCATTACAGCATCGATATTCCGTGTCGTAAACTGCGTGTGAAAGGCTTTACCGAAAACCGGAACAACGAAAAAATAACCATCTCCAACATCAATTCCTTTATCGATTATTCATTAGAGGAGACCACCGAGAAGGAAGTACCGCACGAAGCAGTAAAAATTGCGGAGATAATTGGAGTGGATAAAGATATATTGGAACGGACAAAAAAGTATTTGAAAAAGTAAGTCATTGCGCATTGAGGTTTTAAACCGCATTGTGCATAAAAATTAAGAAGTAGCCAAATAACAAAATAATATATGCAAAGTAAACTCGGAATAGATTTCAAAAAAGTGCAACACGCACGTGACGTAGCCGGCAAAATAGCCACCGACGTGCAGCGTTTTGCCGACAATTACACCACCGTGGCAGTGGAAAGAACACTCTGCCGATTGGTGGGGATTGATAACGTGGACGATACGGGAGCGCCACTGCCCAACGTATTGGTGGACGATTTGAAAAACAAAAATGTGCTGGAGCACGGCGCACTTTTCTTTTTGGGTAATGCCATTCTCGAAACGGGGCAATCACCACAACAAATAGCCGAACGTGTAGCATCGGAAAGCTTAGATATCACAGCTTTTCCGTTTCGCACGAAAGATGAAGTAGCACAAGCCTTGCAGCCGTTTGTAAACGCAAGCATCCAACAAATTACGGAAAGACGAAAAAAACGAGAACATTATCTCAATACCATTGGTGAAGGAAGCCGTCCCTATCTTTATGTGATTGTTGCCACCGGAAATATTTACGAAGATGTGGTACAAGCCGAAGCCGCTGCCCGACAGGGAGCCGACATTATCGCCGTTATCCGAACCACAGGACAAAGCTTGCTCGACTACGTACCTTTTGGCGCCACTACCGAAGGTTTCGGCGGAACATACGCCACGCAGGAGAATTTCCGCATCATGCGCGGAGCGCTCGATAAAGTAGGCGAAGACGTGGGACGATACATCCGTCTGTGCAATTACTGCTCGGGATTATGTATGCCCGAAATCGCCGCGATGGGCGCGTTGGAAGGCCTCGACGTGATGCTCAACGATGCGCTTTACGGTATTCTTTTCCGTGACATCAATATGCAACGCACGATGGTCGACCAATTTATGTCGCGCGTAATCAACGGGTTCGCGGGCGTAATCATCAACACAGGCGAAGATAATTACTTAACCACCGCCGATGCCGTGGAAGAAGCACACACCGTTCTCGCTTCCGATTTGATAAACGAGCAATTGGCGCTACTTGCAGGTCTTCCCGAAGAACAAATGGGATTGGGACACGCTTTTGAAATGGATCCCGAACTCGAAAACGGTTTCCTTTTAGAGCTCGCGCAAGCACAAATGACGCGCGAAATTTTTCCCAAAGCGCCGTTAAAATACATGCCGCCCACCAAATTTATGACGGGAAATATTTTTAAAGGACACTTACAAGACGCACTTTTCAATATGATTGGTATTTGGACAAACCAAGGGTTACAGCTACTTGGAATGCCCACCGAAGCCATTCACACACCGTTTATGAGCGACCGATATCTATCTATCGAAAATGCAAAATATATATTCAGCAATATGCGCAATATTGGCGACGAAGTGGAATTTAAAGCTGATGGAATTATCCAAACACGTGCCAAAGAGGTATTAAACAAGACGATTGCGCTACTCGAAGAACTTCAGGAAGAGGGACTTTTTACGGCGATAGAAAAAGGAATATTCGGAAATGTAAAACGAGCCAAAACAGGCGGTAAAGGACTTGCCGGCGTATCGATGAAGGGCGAGCATCATTACAATCCGTTTATCGACCTGATGATGAACCAACAACACGAAACCCGTAACACGACGATATTATGAGCGAAGGATTATATAATACACGTTCTAACGATTTCGACCAAACGTTAGACCTCACAAAGATAAAACCATACGGCGACACGATGAACGATGGCAAAACCCAATTGAGTTTTACCCTTCCCGTTCCCGCCGGAGACGAAGCCACCGAAGCCGCAAAACAATTATTGCGCAAAATGGGATTTGATAACCCTCAAGTAGTTTATCATAAAGAGCTGAAAGAAGGATTTACGTTTTTCAACTGCTACGGAAGTTATACGGGAAGCATCGACTATACGCAAATTCACGTACCCAAAGTATCATCCACAAAGTGGGATATTACAGAAACCGACGAGTTTGTAAAAGAGCATATCGGAAGAAAAATAGTTGTGGTAGGCGCCAGCACCGGAAGCGATGCACACACCGTCGGCATTGATGCCATTATGAATATGAAAGGCTTTGCCGGTCGTTTCGGCTTGGAGCGTTACAGCATGTTCGATGCCATCAATATGGGCAGTCAAGTTCTCAACGAAGAGCTGATAGCCAAAGGTATAGAGATGAATGCCGATGTGCTTTTGGTATCGCAAACCGTTACACAAAAAGACGTGCATATAAAAAACATGATTGAATTGGTAGAGATGCTCGAAGCCGAAGGATTGCGCGATAAAGTGATTCTTTGCGCCGGCGGTCCGCGTATTTCGCACGAGTTGGCAAAAGAACTCGGTTACGATGCCGGATTTGGCATGAATACCTATGCCGATGATGTAGCATCATTTATTGCACAAGAAATGGAAAGAAGAAAGAATAAATAATTCGGATTTGGGATTTCGGATTCGGGAATGCTTTAAATTCTCAATCCCAAATCCCAAGTCCCAAATCTCAAATCGAAATATGGACAAAAATCAAATCAGAGAAGTTATAGCTAAGCGCGTTGCGCTCGAACTGAAAGACGGCGATGTTGTTAATTTAGGTATCGGATTACCCACCTTAATTCCCAACTACTTAAAACCTGATGTACACGTTGTGCTACAATCGGAAAACGGAATGATTGGAATGGGCAAAACACCAGCCCCGGGCGAAGAAGACCCTTATTTTGTGAATGCAGGCGGATCATCGGTTTTACCTGCACACGGAGCAGCATGTTTCGACAGTGCTACATCCTTTGCCATTATTCGCGGTGGTCACGTAGATGTGAGCGTCTTAGGCGCATTGCAAGTGGACGAAGAAGGTAATCTTGCCAATTGGAATATTCCCGGAAAGATGGTTCCCGGAATGGGTGGTGCAATGGATTTGCTGACCGGAACACGTAAAGTGATTCTCGCAATGGAGCACACGGCAAAAGGAAATCCCAAAATTATGAAACAATGTACACTTCCTCTTACCGCTAAAGGTCAGGTGGATATGATCGTAACCGAGATGTGCGTAATAGAAATTACCGATAATGGCTTGCTCGTTACTGAAATTCATCCCGAATTTACCGCAGAGGATATTCAAGCAGCAACAGATGCTACATTGCATTTCAGTGAGAATTTGAAATTGATGAGGGATTTGTAAATTTCACACCTTTGTCAAAGTTTAGAACTTTGACAAAGGTATTGAAAAATTCAAAAAAAAGTATTAATGCTCCGTTAAACATCTAACGATCTATAAATAATAAAACGTATGAAAAATAAAATATCATTATTATTGATGTTAATTTTTATTCTTACTTCTTGTATGAATAAAGAGAAAAAAGCCGAAAAGTTAATAAAAGAAAATATGTTTGAATCTCTTTATGATTTTTCAAGTTATGAACCAGTAAAAATAGAGAAAATTGATTCCGCTTTTAGTACTCCAGAAACAGACTCTATCATTTATTCGAATGCTGTCAAATTTAAATATGTATTTGATGAAAGAGAAAAAATTGAAAAAGAAATAGAGGATGCCTTATCTGATATGAGATTATGGTCTGACTCTTATGGGTATTATGGTAGAAACAGGTTTAATGATGCAAAAGATCTTGCTGAAAAAAACTTGAAGAATACAAAATGTACGATTCAACTGTAGATAGTTTAAGAAGTATTATTAAAAATCAAATAATGGAATTCAAACCTGATTTTATTGGGTATAAAACTGTACATAAATTTAGGGCTAAAAATAGAGCGGGAAATTACAGTTTATCTTCAATAGAATATGTTTTTGACAAAAAAATGAAAGAAATACTAAGCCAAGAAACAATTTCTGATGACGACGATGAAGAGTTAACAATAAAAGACATTATTAGGATATTTAAAGAAAATGATACTGACACAGTAGAAAATGAATAGTGTTAAATAATTTTATACAAGAAAATAATCTAAAAAAAATATGAAAAAAGTATTTATTGTATCAGCAAAACGCACACCCATAGGTAAATTTATGGGTAGCTTATCCACCATTAAACCGGGGCAGTTGGGCGCAATTGTCATCAAATCCATGTTGAAAGAAACCGGTATGGACAGTTCAAAAATCGATTCGGTAATTGCCGGAAATGTACTTTCTGCCGGGCAAGGACAAGGCGTAGCCCGCCAATGCGCTATCCATGCCGGAATTCCCGCCGAAGTGCCTGCCTACGGCATTAATATGGTGTGTGGTAGTGGCATGAAAGCTGTAATGAATGCCGTTTCCGAAATTCGTAGCGGCAGTGCATCGGTAATTATTGCCGGAGGTGTGGAAAACATGTCCGATGCCGGATATATTCTGCCTTCATCGGTACGCAACGGTATTAAAATGGGAAATTTTAATGCTGTCGACCACATGGTAAACGACGGATTGACCGATGTTTTCAACAACTACCATATGGGAATTACCGCAGAAAATGTAGCCGAAAAGTTCGGTATTTCGCGCGAAGCGCAAGATGCGTTTGCTTACAGATCACAACAAAAAGCCATTGCGGCAGTTGACGGCGATAAGTTTAAAAACGAAATCGTTCCTGTGGAAATCGTTACGCGTAAAGAAACCATCGTGTTCGATAAAGATGAATATCCCAATCGTGCTAGCACACCCGAAAAACTTGCCACATTGCGCCCTGCTTTCAAAAAAGATGGAACGGTAACTGCCGGAAACGCATCGGGAATCAACGATGGTGCATCGTTTGTGATGCTTGCCGATGAAGAAGCCGTTGCCAAATACGGATTGAAACCGTTGGCAGAAATTGTAGCCGTAGGCGAAGGTGGTGTTGCCCCCGAGGTGATGGGCTTGGGTCCCGTTCCCGCAATTCGCAAAGCGTTGCAACGTGCCGAAATGAAACTTTCGGAGATGGAAATCATTGAATTGAATGAAGCATTTGCTGCACAATCGCTTGGTGTGATCGAAAGCTTGATGAATGAGCACGGAGTTTCTCCCGAATGGATTGATGAACACACCAATATTCATGGCGGCGCTATCGCACTGGGACATCCGATTGGCGCATCGGGCAATCGTATTCTTGTTTCCCTCGTTCACGAATTGAAGATGTACAATAAAACCTATGGTTTGGCATCGCTATGCATTGGTGGCGGAATGGGAACTGCAGTAATTTTGAAAAAATTATAGTAGAGACGTGATGCTTCACGTCTCCAAAATATAGGATTGTTTATGTCTGAAAAACAAGGCATTGCGTCTATACAAATCATTCTAAAAACACAAAAAAATGAAAAAAATAATTATTCAAAAAGAAAATCACATCGCCACGATTACTATCAATGAGCCCGAAAAACTTAATGCGCTTAACACACAAATTTTAAGTGAATTAAACTCGGCTTTTGATATGTTGGCTACCGATGCCGATGTTCGTGTGATTATCATAACCGGTGCTGAACGCTCTTTTGTCGCCGGGGCCAACATTCAAGAAATGGCAGAGATGAATTACGAAGAAGCAAAAGTTTTTGGAGCAAAAGGTGCTGCAGTTTTCCGAAAAATTGAAACCTGTCCGCAACCCGTAATCGCTGCCATAAACGGCTTTGCATTGGGTGGCGGAAGTGAATTGGCGTTGGCTTGTGATATCCGAATCGCTTCGGAAAAGGCAAAATTCGGACAACCCGAAGTGGGCTTAGGCATCACACCCGGATTTTCGGGAACACAGCGATTGGCTCGCATTGTTGGACAAGCAAAGGCAAAAGAGCTGATATTTACCGGAAAAGTGATCACAGCAACCGATGCATTGCAAATTGGATTGGTAAATCAGGTTGTAGCGCCGGAATCGTTGATGGACGAGGTAAAAACGATGGCTGAATCCATCGCCAAACAAGCGCCTATTGCCGTTCAAAAATCGAAAGAAGCCATCAACAACGGTTGGGATTTGCCTATTGAAGAAGGAATTGATTTGGAAGTGGAGCTTTTTGCTCAATGCTTTGAAACCGAAGACCAAAAAAACGGAATGAGTGCATTTTTGAAAAAAGAAAAGGTAGAGTTTAAAGGGAAATAAGCTTTTGTTTCGTTTATTTTGTTTATTTCGTTTATTTCGATTAATTTTGCGCAAAAATACAACCGTTATGCAAACAATAGAACAAATACGGAAACCATCGAAAATAGAGCAAAAAACCGCCATAAAATCTTACGAAGAATTGGTGTCAGCCATCAGACAAGTACGTTCGAAAGAGCCGGAAATTGAAATTGAAGAAACTAACGACAAAATAAAGATTCCTTTCAGGGCATTACAATTGTTGGGCGATATTTTGAAAGCAATGAGCGAAGGAAAACCAGTTTCCATTGTTCCATTAGCTACTGAAGTAACCACGCAAAAAGCAGCGGAAATTTTGGGTTGTTCACGCCCTCATTTGATAAAGCTATTGGAAAATGGCAAAATCGAATACACCAAGGTTGGCAAGCATCGGCGTATTATGTTTGAAGATATTATGACATACAAACAAAAAATGAAGGAAGATCAAAAGAAGCATCTTGTGGATATAATGAGTTTTGACGAAGAAACCGGATTATATGATTCATAGTGTAAGATTTAAAGCTATATTAGATACCAATGTTATTTATCCGGTAATTATTCGCGATTTATTATTTTGGTTCGCACATTATGATCTCTACACCCCCAAGTGGAGCAAGCATATTTTTGATGAATGGCAAAGTGTTCTTCAACGAAAAGGTGTATCGGCGGAAGAAGCTCAAAAACGAACTCAAGTAGCAAATAAAGCTTTTCCTGATGCATTAGTGCGAAATTATGCTACCTTGATAAAAAACTTAGAACTCCCCGATGATAAAGACCGCCATGTATTAGCAGCAGCCATAAAGACAAGTGCTGATGTTATTGTTACAAATAATCTCAAAGATTTTCCCGAAGAATATTTGGATGCATTTGGAATCAAAGTAAAAACCGCCGATGATTTTCTGACGGATGTTATAGACTTAAACAGCCAGCAAGCCTTGGCTGCGTTTAAAGAAATGGTGCTGAATAAGAGAAATCCGGATTTAAATGAATATGAAGTGCTTGAGCAATTGAGAAAAAATGGATTGACAGACACGGCAAATTATTTGCACTCGCTTTTATAGGAAAATAATTTAACCCAAACTCTCATTGCGGTTTCAAACCGCATTGTGCATCGGTTAAACATCAATCAAAAATTATAAACATCAAAAAAACATCCATTTTATGAAAAAACTCCTCTTCTTCCTCTGCGCCCTATGTTGCGCAACCGCCCTTTCCGCGCAAACCGAGCAAAGCGGCGCCGAAAAATTTTGGAACAACCTCAAAACCCTTTGCGGAAAAGCGTACGAAGGCACCATTACCGCAGGCGGGCGCGAGGGCGACGGCTTCACGGGAAACCGCCTCACAATGCAAGTATTGAGTTGCACGGACAATGTAATAAAAGTCCCATTCAATGTCGGTGAAAACTACTCTCGCACATGGGTTTTGACTAAAGAGTCTTGCGGAGTGTTAAAGTTAAAGCACGACCATCGAAACCCCGACGGTTCTCACGACAAAGTTACTATGTATGGCGGAACATCAACAAATACAGGTTCAGAAACGGTGCAGTTTTTTCCAGCAGATCAAGAAACATACGACTTAATTTCGTATGCTGCTACAAACGTGTGGTGGATTACACTGGACGAGAATCACTTCACGTACAATTTGCGAAAACTGGACACCGACCGTCTTTTCACCGTTACATTCGATTTGAAGAAACCCATTGAGCCACAACCTAAACCGTGGGGATGGAAATAAAATAACGATTGACAATTACATTTACATTTTAAAGAAACAAAAAAATAATTTCTTCCTGCGTTTCATCGAGGAACGCTCCCTCCGTTGTGGGGAGGGTCGGGGAGGGGTCAAACAATAAATAATATGAAGATAGCAATTATAGGAACCGGCACCATGGGCAACGGTATCGCCCAGGCATTTGCACAAGGCGGATACAATGTCGTGATGAAAGATTTATCGGAAGAGCTGTTGCAAAGAGCAAAAACAAATATCGATAAGAGCCTTTCTCGAATAGTAGCTAAAGAAAAAATGACTGAAGATGATAAAAATCAGATTCTTAGTCGCATAGCTACTACATTGTCGTACGAAGATATTAAAGATTGCGGATTGGTGGTAGAAGCCATTGCCGAAAATATGGAACTCAAAAAACGTGTTTTCCGCGAATTGGATGAGGCTTGTAATGCCGATTGCATTTTGGCAACTAACTCCTCATCGCTCTCCATCACCGAAATAGCTGCTGCTACCAAGCGTCCCGAAAAAGTGATCGGAATGCACTTTTTTAATCCCGTACCGGTGTTGAAATTGGTGGAAGTTATTCGCGGACAGTTAACCGCTGACAGCGTTTACGAATGTGTATCGGGAATTGCCGAAAAAATCGGAAAAGTACCTGTGGAAGTAACCGAAGCTCCCGGATTTTTAGTAAATCGCCTACTTATTCCGATGATTAACGAAGGTATCGGAGCATTTGCCGATGGTGTAGCATCGAAAGAAGCCATCGATGAAGCGATGAGGCTTGGTGCAGGACATCCTATCGGTCCGTTGGCGTTAGCCGATTTGGTAGGTTTAGACGTATGTTTGGCAATTATGGAAGTATTGCACCACGAGTTTGGCGATGATAAATACCGTCCGCATCCGTTGCTTCGCAAAATGGTTCGTGCCAATTTGTTAGGAAGAAAAACCGGCATCGGATTTTACGATTACCGGAAGTAAAAAGTAGAGTTTATGTGTGAAAAAGAGGGCTGTCCCCCCTTTTGAGACAGCCTCATTTCACTGAACATGCATCGTAACTCAACTCCTGTTTCGCCAACTTGCAGAATTCCTCCTCGCTTGGCATAGCTCAAGCGGAGCTTGGCTTTGCGCTCA
>JAUNUM010000087.1 GCA_030538215.1 Bacteroidia bacterium | reverse complement strand
TTCTTTTTCTTTCATTGTGATTTTTTTTATGTAACGCTATTTCAGGACGAGACATCGAGCAGATATAAAAAACTCCTAAATATCATTTGATATTCAGGAGTTTTTTATTTTTTCGTGATCCGCCTGGGGCTCGAACCCAGGACCCCATCCTTAAAAGGGATGTGCTCTACCTGCTGAGCTAGCGAATCAGCCTAAGTGCTTTCTTTCAAAAGCGAGTGCAAAGATAAAATCTTTATTTTAAATATGCAAGTGTTAATGCGATAAAAATACAACTTTTCGTTGCATTTTTACTTAAACAATTAATAACGATAATGTTCCGGTTTGTACGGTCCTTCAATATTTACTCCGATATAGTCGGCTTGTTCGGAAGTGAGTGTGGTTAATTTCACACCAATTTGTTCTAAGTGAAGCCTTGCAACCTCTTCGTCCAATTGTTTCGAGAGGCGATAAACACCTACATCGTAATTATTTTTCCACAAATCTATTTGTGCCAGTGTTTGATTGGCAAATGAATTGCTCATCACAAACGACGGATGTCCCGTAGCGCACCCCAAATTCACCAAACGTCCCTCAGCAAGTAAGAAAATTGAATTTCCTTTCGGAAAAGTATATTTATCAACTTGTGGTTTAATGTTGGTGTGCGTGATTTCGGGGAAAGACACCAATTTATCAACCTGAATTTCATTATCGAAGTGTCCGATATTACAAACAATTGCCTGATCTTTCATATCACGCATGTGTTCAATGGTGATTACGTCTTTGTTTCCGGTAGTAGTAACAAAAATATTGCCCTCTTTCACAGCTTCCTCCATAGTGGCCACTTTAAATCCTTCCATAGCAGCTTGTAGAGCGCAAATTGGATCAATTTCCGTAACTATAACACGTGCACCGTAAGAACGCATCGATTTGGCACAGCCTTTTCCTACATCACCGTAACCAAGAACTACAACTACTTTTCCGGCAATCATCACATCTGTAGCACGTTTTATACCATCGGCAAGTGATTCGCGGCAACCGTAAAGATTATCGAACTTCGATTTGGTAACCGAATCATTCACGTTGATGGCAGGAACAAGTAATTCGCCCTTTTCCATCATTTGGTACAAGCGATGAACACCGGTTGTGGTTTCTTCCGAAATTCCTTTCAATTCAGCAACGGTGCTATGCCAACGTTGATTGTCTTCTTTCAGGATACGGTTTAGCGTATCAAGAATTACTTGTTCTTCACGATTGCTACCTTTTCTATCAATAGTTTTTGCATCGTTTTCAGCCTGATAACCCAAATGCACCAGCAACGATGCATCTCCGCCGTCATCTACTATCAAATTTGGCCCTTTTCCGTCGGGAAAACGTAGTGCCATTTCCGTGCACCACCAATATTCTTCCAGCGTTTCACCTTTCCACGCAAAAACAGGAATACCGGCGGCAGCTATTGCGGCGGCGGCATGATCTTGCGTGGAGAAAATATTACAACTTGCCCAACGTACATCGGCGCCAAGCTCAACCAACGTTTCAATGAGTACCGCTGTTTGGATGGTCATGTGCAGAGAACCCGTTACGCGAGCACCTTTCAATGGTTTTTCCGATGCATATTTTTTGCGAATAGCCATCAATCCCGGCATTTCGTGCTCGGCTATTTCAATTTCTTTGCGTCCGAACTCGGCAAGCAAAATATCGGCTACTTTATAAGGTAGAGTTGATGAGAAATTTTGTTCCATTTCAGTTTTATCTATTTTTAAGGCTACAAAGTTATAAAATTTACAGATTGTTCCTAACTTTGAATATAAAAGCATTGAAGACTTGAAGATTATTTACTCAAAATATTTGCCTTTTAAAGGATTTCGTGCGATCAATCTTTTTGGTGTGGTTTTCGCCAGAAAAGAGCATCCAAAGTTGAGTCGAGAGATTATCAACCACGAGTTGATTCACACCCGGCAAATGCTGGAGCTGATGGTTATCGGTTTTTACGTTTGGTACGTTGCGGAATGGATTATCAAATGGATTATTTATAAAAACAGGTTGATGGCATATCGAAATATTGGTTTTGAGCGTGAGGCATTCGATAATGATAAAGACTTGGATTACTTGAAGTTCCGAAAATGGTATGGATTTACGAGTTATATTTAGTGAGGAGATGCAGTTTAATTTAAGATCACAGAAATGAAATACTTACGAATAATTTTTTTACTGATTCTTATCAGTACAACTTTTACAATGTGTGCACAGAAAAGTAAGGAGAAAATCAATTTAAAACAATATATAACTATGGGATATAATCAATTAACTCCGGAAGAAGAGTTTGTAATCTTGCACAAAGGAACCGAACGCCCTTTTACCGGAGAGTTACTGAACAACAAAGCTGCGGGAACTTATGTTTGCAAACGTTGCGATACTCCGCTTTATCGGTCGGAAGACAAGTTTGATGGCCATTGTGGTTGGCCATCGTTCGATGATGAAATTGAAGGCGCCGTAAAACGTGTTCGCGATACCGATGGACGGCGTACCGAAATTCTTTGCAACAACTGTGGAGCGCATTTAGGGCACGTTTTCCTCAATGAGGGCTTTACGGCCAAGCAAACACGCCATTGTGTAAATTCCATTTCCATGAAATTTATTCCGGCCGATAATTCCGAATTACGAAAAGGCTATTTTGCATCCGGTTGTTTCTGGGGAACAGAATATTTTTTTATGAAAGCCAATGGAGTAAAAGAAACAACTGTTGGTTTTATGGGCGGACATGTGGATAATCCTACTTATGAACAAGTTTGTCAGAAAAATACCGGACATTTAGAAACTACCGAAGTTGTATTTAATCCGGCAGAAACCACGTACGAAGAAATGGTGAAACTTTTCTTCGAAACACACGATTTTACACAAACCAACGGACAAGGTCCCGATATCGGTCCGCAATATCTGTCCTGCATCTTCTATTCTACGCCTCAGGAGAAAGAAATTGCAGAAAAATACATAGCAATCCTTACGGATAAGGGATACAAAGTGGCTACAATGTTAAAGCCGGTGTCAACATTTTGGGAAGCAGAAAATTATCATCAACAGTACTATGCCTATAAGGGCACAAAACCTTATTGCCATAAATACACCAAAATTTTCTAAGAAACAATCTAAAAAGAGTAAGTTTCTTACTTTTTTGTAAAACATTTCGCTGCTAATTACGTTTATTGTATGTATTGTTTAAATATGAAATTCTTAAGAAGTTTAACTAATTAAAAAAACAAAAAATTATGAAAGCATTTCGTTTGGTATCAATGCTTGCATTGGTACTTACGCTTGGAGTTGCAACAACTTCTTGCAAAAAAGTAAAAGACGCTGATGTACAAACAGCAGTTCAAACCGCATTAGCTGCTAATCCCGATTTGGCAGGTGTTTCGGTTGCCGTATTAAATCAGGTGGTTACACTAACAGGAACTGTAAAAGATGATGCAGCAAAAGCTTTTGCCGCAACTACTGCAACAGCTGTTCAAAATGTGAAATCGGTTGTTAATAACCTTGAAGTTGTTCCTCCTGCTCCTGATTTTACAGCTATTGATGCAGCGTTAAACACTGCTTTAGTAGATGCATTGAAAGATCATCAAACCGTGAAAGCAGAAGTAAAAGAAGGAATTGTTACGTTGACCGGAGAAATCCGCAAAAGAGATTTACCTACATTAATGCAAAAAATTACCGCGTTGAATCCACAACAAGTTGTAAATAACATTACTGTAAAATAATCCAGCATATGGCATTAATAGACAAATACAAAGAATTGGTTGACCTTGCAAAGCAATATGGTGCAACTGTAAGCGATGAAGGTAAGGTATTAAGGGTAAACGGTGAAGTTCCGTCGGGCGCATTGAAAGACAAAATGTGGGAAATCTACGACAGAATTGATCCTAACTTCAAAAGCAACGACTTGGTACTTGACGTAAGCGTTAACGCTACCGAAGGTGGAAAAGTAAAAGTGGTTACCCGCGAAAGTAATCTTAATATTCGCAAAGGCCCGGGAACGGATCAACCAATTGTTGGAAAAGCCGCTCACGGCGCAATTATCACGCTTATCAGCAAGGCTAACGACCAGTGGTGGTTAGTACGCGATAACGATGGTGAGGAAGGATACTGTTACGCACAATATCTTGAGCCGGTACAGTAGAGCTTAAATGATATTTTAGTTAAAAGTTAAAAACTTCCGTTCTAAAAAGAGCGGAAGTTTTTTTATTGATTCATTGTGTTTTTGCCAATTTCCCCAAGATTGCCGACGAAATAAAATCGGCTGCTTTTTCGTTTAATCCGCCGCCCATAACTAGCATATCGGCGCGTTCGCGCGAAGGTTTTATAAATTCTTCATGCATGGGACGCACGGTTTTGTAGTATCGGCTTATTACTTCTTGGGCGGTTCTGCCGCGCGATTCCATATCACGTTTAATGATGCGTGAGAGCCGATGGTCGGGTTCTACTTCCAAATAAATGCACATATCCATTTCGTCGCAAATATTTTGTTGCGTGAAAATCAAAATTCCCTCTATCAATAAAATTTTATTAGGTTTTACCCGAATTGTTTCCGACTGACGTGTGCAAGTGAGGTAAGAGTAGGTTGGCGATTCGATTTCGTGCCCGCTTTTGAGTTTTTGTATATCGCTTAACATCAAGTCCCATTCGATGGAATCGGGATGGTCGAAGTTGAGCGCACGGCGTTGTTCAATGGGTAAATGCCCACTGTCTTTATAGTACGAATCTTGCGTGAGCAACGAGATTTGATCGTAAGGAACTCTTTCGAGAATGGAGTTTACCAACGTAGTTTTTCCTGAGCCGGAACCACCGGCAATACCGATTGTGAACATAGACAATTTACGATTTACGAATTATTGGGAACAACAGTAGAGAGGGTGCGCGTGCCGCCTCTACCAATAATTTGATTATTCCCTTGCAAACAACAATTTAAGTGCATTAATAATATCGATTTTGTTGCTGTTTTCGCGAAGAATTACAAGAACAGTATCGCTTCCGGCAACAGTAGCCATAACTCCCGGAATGTTGTTAATATCAATATCTTGTGCCACACCACGAGCATATCCGCCCGGAGTTTTTATAACGGCAAGCTGCCCCGAAAACTCAATATTAATTATTCCGTGCCGCGAAAACGGCGAAGTCATTCCAAATTTGTCGGCTTTAGGTTGCGGTAGTTTAATTCCGGGCAGTTGATAAAAATAATTGCCTGCGGCATCGGGAGTTTTCGCTACTTTCATTTCCCGAAAGTCGCGAGACAACGTGGCTTGAGTCAATTCAAGACCTTTTTCTGAAAGCAATTGCAATAATTCTTCTTGGCTCTCAACAGAATTTTTGCTTAAAATCTGCGCAATAGCTTCCTGGCGCTCCTCTTTACCGATTTTCTTCATTTTTTATTTCAATAAGACGCATTCAATGCGTCTCTACGAGCTAATCATTCTTAATTATGCAATTATTTACTTGTTACCTCCAAAAGTAAAAACAACGGGTATTGGTGCCGGAACTTTTATGAGTGTATTGCCCACCATAAGTTTTGGCCAAAGTTTCACGGTAACTTTTGTTTCATTGGAAGACAAGCCTAAAAAGCCGCTCATTTCACGGGCTACTCGATCACGAGAATATCTGTTCATCAGATTTTTTAAATCCACGCCGATAGATAATGGAAAAACAGATGTTTGTCCCGCTTCAACACGAATGGGAATGTCCATTTTTCCGGTAGAAAATTCCATTTCGTTAATTTCTATGGCATATTCCATCGCATTTAGAAACGCGGCTGCCTGATTGGGATTTGTAACATCCATATTGAGTGTCATACTGAAAGGAATGGTTTGTAAACTTCCGCCGGAGAGAATGCTCGAAATGGAGGCAAAGTTAGACAAAGAGATGGCTGAACCATTGCTTAGATTTATTCCTGCCAATTGCATATTGGATATGGAATTGTACTTGTAGTCGCATTGCGATAGCTTAATGGCGCCGCCAATTTGGTTGAGTACATCGCAACTTGTGAGCGAAAAAATTAATAGAAAAAGTAATACTGTTTTTTTCATATCTGTCTGTTTTTATTTTATCGTTACCATGGTTGCTCCAAACCCGTATTCGCGAAATGAAGCGTCTTGATAATAACAACTTTTGTACCTGTTTTTTATCTCTTTGAGCAATGCGCTTTTCAGTACTCCATCACCTTTTCCGTGAATAAAGACTATTTTCTTGCCTTTTTGTTTGAGATTTTCCTGCATCACCTCGTTAAATTTCTTGAGCTGAAACTCAAGCATTTCGGTGTTGTCCATGCCTGCCGTGCTGTCAAGTAACTGATTGATATGCAGGTCTATCTCGATAATGGGGCTTTTCTCTTTTTTTACAACTCTTTCTCTTCGTGTACGTTCTTCGGATGTTACTTTTTCTTGCATGGCGCGTTGGATGTCGTCTGCGGAAATCAACATTTCCCGTTCGGGAGTATCATTCCGCGTAATGTAGTAAACCAGCGCGTTATCATCAAAATAGTCGTTTTCCGTGAAGCTGTGGAGCTTATAAAACTTTACTGTATCGATACGCAGTTCTACCGAAATGGGATTTTTAAATCGAAATATTTTGTTGTATTTAAACGACAGAAACTGAACACAAGTTTTCTCCAACTCGTTTATTTGTGATTTATCGAATTCTTCAATAAAAATTTGTGTATTGGGTTCAACAATGCCGTTATATCTGCTTTTCCACGAGTTGTTTTCTCTGTGCATATAATTAATAAACAGGTAGTAATTGCTATCGTTCACGAAATAACACTCAAACGAAGTTTGTGTCATATTTTTTGCATCGGTAGGCAGAAAAACAAGGCAAGTTGTGATTTTTTCACCTTCGGCAGTTTCGGAAATAGGCTCGGTTTCGTTTACTTGAACGCTGGGTTTCGATTTCTCTGTTTTCTTTTCCGGTTCTTTATCGAGAACTTCTGTTTGTTCTAATTTCTTGTTTCCGGCAGTTTCCACAACCACACATTCCGAAATTAGCACCGGAACATCAAATCCGTTTTCATCTTCAACAACTACTAACTGTTTGTTTAAAAAGCCTTTTACTTGTCCGCCGCCAACGGTACTCAAAAAGCGAACTTTATCGCCAACTTGTATTTTTTTCATTCGAAGCTACTGTTTCTTAGTCGTATTTTTTGATACAAATGCAAAGTTGCCTAATTTTGTCGGATTATTTGCAGAAATTGTTACAAAAAAAAGACTAATTTTCCTAAAAATGAAAAAATCTGAGGTCGAAAACATTAAAATAGAAAATTATAACTATTCGCTTCCGGATGAAAAAATAGCCAAATATCCACTGGTAAAGAGAGATTCCTCGAAATTACTACTCTTCGAAAAGGATAATATATCGACTATCGATTTTTCTAAAATATCTACACAAATTCTTGAAGACAGTTTGTTGATTTTCAACGATACACGTGTGATTCATGCTCGATTGATTTTTGAAAAGAGCACCGGTGCCGTTATCGAGGTTTTTTGTCTTTCGCCTTGCGAACCGATGGATTATTTAATGAATTTTCAACAACGCAAAAAATGTTCATGGCATTGCTTGATTGGAAATGCCAAGCGCTGGAAAGAGGATGTTTTAACTATGCAAGTTTCTGTAAATGGGGTAGGAGTGTTGCTTGCTGCAAAAAAAACAGATAAAACGGAGAATGACACCGTAGTTGAATTTTCGTGGAATAATTCAAATATTACGTTTTCTGAGTTGCTTGAAGTTGCCGGAAAGTTACCTATCCCGCCGTATTTGAATCGTGCTTCGGAAACGAGAGACGATGAGACATATCAAACAATTTATTCTGCTGTGGAAGGTTCTGTGGCTGCTCCCACGGCAGGGCTGCATTTCACGCCCGAAGTAATGAATTCGCTTGCCGAAAAGGGTGTGAAAACTGCTGGTGTAACTTTACACGTGGGTGCGGGAACATTTAAACCCGTAAAATCGGAAACCATTGCCGGACACGATATGCATACGGAGTTTATATCTGTTTCCAGAGAAACCGTTCTGGCGTTGTATGAAAATAAAAAAGATGTAATTGTGGTTGGAACCACATCGATGCGTACCGTGGAAAGTTTGTATTACGTAGGTAAGAAAATACTGCAAAATCCGGAAATTGAAGTTTCAAATTTAATGGTTTCGCAATGGGAACCTTACGAAGAAGAGAATCCGGTTTCGCCGGAGTTGGCACTAAAAGCCATTCTTGATTATCTTGATAGAAATAAGCAGCAAGAATTAATTACGGCTACGCAAATTATTATTGCTCCCGGTTACACGTTTCATTATCCGCAAGCGATAATAACCAATTTTCATCAGCCGCAGAGTACATTGTTGTTGTTAATTGCAGCATTTATTGGAAAAGATTGGAGGCGAGTGTACGATTACGCGCTGCAAAATAATTATCGTTTTTTAAGTTATGGAGATAGCTCGTTGTTATTCAAGTAACAGGCTGTTGTGTTTTTTTGAATGTTTTTTCTTTGTAACTGCACAACGAAACAAAATAATATATAATTTTGCTCCATAAAAAGCAGCAGGCGGCTAAACTCACGTTCCGCCGTCTGCTCATCGTTTAAATATAAAAAAGAAAAAAGTTATTTGTACTTACCCGAAATTGATTTAATCGGGTTAGTTATTTTTTTGGATTTCTTTCTCCGAAACCGGTTCTTCACTTGTTCCTTCCCGCAATGAACTTGAGAGTTTCGAAATTGAATTAAAATCGATATTACCCGAAACCGTAATTATAGTCAGTTTGCTATCGTCATCCAACGCGATAAGGATAAGATCCTGCGTTTTCTCGTCAATTTTTTTTAGCAAAATATTTATTTTCGATTTCCTCTCATTTACCGAAACCACCTCTTTGTAATCTGTGAACTCATTGAATGCTATTTCTTTTGCTTTCTCGAAATAATACTTAGAGTCTTTTTTATTTTCGGTCGTAATAATGCGAATGCTGTTTAGCTCGCGAAAAGTTGTTTTTAGCTCTTCATCACTGGTGTTCGATGCCATTTTGTTAAGCATTGCATTTCCAATATTTACATTGTTCACCGGACGGTCTGCTTCAACACACTCTTTCAGAAATTTCGCGATAAAATCGTTTGCAAAAATCGATGTTGTGAGAAGCAAAGCAAATACGATAAAAAAACTTTTTTTCATAAATTCTCGGGTTCAATATTATTGTTTAAATCCGGATTATATAATGGAATTTCAGAACTCAGGGAATCTATTTCCGACCAGTTTAAATTCAAATTATCTAATTGCTCCAGCGACTTTAAAGATGCTTCTTCTGTGCTCTGTAATGCCATGGAAAGCGTTTCCAAAGCCGATGTTGCTTGTTTTATTGCAGCGTTGGGATCGTTGTATGTTTCTGCAAAAACCTGATTGTTTTGCTTGGCAAAAAAGTAAACCGATATTCCGATTCCCGCAATAAGAATGATAGATGCGGCAATACGCAAAAAAGGCTCGAATATTTTAATGGTGATGTATTGTTTTTGCTTATCGACCTTGCGGATGGATGTTTCGAGTTTCTTTTCAAAATCGTTGCTTAGCGCGATTGTTTGCTGGTTTTGCTTGTAAGCAAACATGGGAGCGAATTGTAGCAATGCCTCGGGCACGTTGGCCGAGTTGAAAAACTCCTGCAACTCTTGCTCTTCCGAAACAGAGGTTTCGCAATTCCAATACTTTTCCAGCAATGTATGTATTTGTTCGATATTCATTATTGTTTGCCCAATAATAGTTCTTTCATCTTATTTCTTGCCCTGAAAAGGCTTACTTTTACCAAATCTTCGCTGATTTCCAGTGTTCCGGCTATCTCCTTGTAGCTCATGCCTTCAATTTCGCGCAGTTGAAATACCATTTTCTGATTTTCCGATAATTCATCAATACATTTATATATTAATGTGTCTCTTTCGGTTTCAACCAGTTTGCGAAGCGGGGTTATGTTATCTACAAAAACTCCATTTTCCGATTCCGAAGGAATGTTTTCTGTTTTTCGTATCGATAAAGACTCCACTCTATCGAATGCCATGTTTTTTATTGCACGAAAGCAATATGCCTCTAAGTTTTCGATTTCGTCCCACTCGCCATTTTTTGTCCACAACTTTACGAACACGTCCTGCACAATGTCTTCCGCATCGGCGGAATTTCTTACAATGCTCCATGCAAGCCGGAAAAGTTTGTTTTTTAGCGGCAAAATGATACGATGGAATTTATCGTGACTCATTATAGGGATGACGGTTGAGTTTTGAAAAAGTTACACTGAATTACAAAAATATTTGATTTTTTTCTTTGGGGATAAATAATGTGATTACGCTTAACTTCTGTCCGGCGTCGTTATACACATAGTTGGTGGTGTTGCCGTTGGTGAGCTGCAATCGGCCTCTCCCCCGGCCCCTCTCCACAACACTTCACTCCGTTTCGTTGGAGAGGGTAGCAATGGCAAATTTAGCGGATTATACTGGATATCCACTATTTTTTTGTTGTAATCTTTTT
>JAUNUM010000086.1 GCA_030538215.1 Bacteroidia bacterium | reverse complement strand
ATTTTTGATTTATATCGGGTTCCAAATTCAGGAAAAATACTTGTGAAAGCGGAAAAATCAAGCGAAAAATCACTAAAAATCCGTTTTAACATCAATGATTTGGGAATAAAGTTATGCTGCGGAACGTATCGGATTAACTCAGGATGCTTGTAGGCTTCAAAGAGTGATGTTTTATCTATCCGGATGGATTTTTCTGCCTGAAGAGAACCTAAAATAACGCGCATCAAACAGGTTTTTCCGCATCCATTCCGTCCTAGTAATCCAACCACTTTGCCCGTTTCAATTTTCAGGTAAACATCGGAAAGGATAAGCCTTTCTCCGAACAACAACCGTATGCCGCCTATTTCGAGTGTGTGTTTCATCGGAATTGGTACGTTAAAATCATTAAACCAAAGAACAGAAGCAAATCAAAAGTGAGCGTGATGGTCCAAAGCATTTTTTTCGATAATCCGAAATTATAAAAATAGAAATATTCGTGTTTTTTGTACTCATTTACAAGATAGAAAGAAATGCCCATGCTTAACAATTTCAACCAAAACAACAGCTTGTACGCTTCCATTCCGTTTTTCCACAAAAAGTACATGCAGGCGGCATCAATAAAAACGGATACCCATATAAAATACCGATAAAAGGTAAAAAGAAGGCGGATTTTTCGGAATAATTTCATAGAAATAAACTTATTCCGCTCAGCGGTTTTAATCCGCTTAGCGTAAAAATAAAAAATGCGCATGCTGGTAAAAAACTGCTGTGTGCGAAATTACATATCCAGCGCGTCTTTATCGAACGGACCAACGCCTGGCGGATTAAACAATCCCCAATCGTCCACGATATAATTCCATTTATCAAAACTTGCCACCCAATTGATAAATAGTAGCCGAAATTCTTCAATCAGCTGACGCACAATTTGGTAATACTCCACATGTTCGAAACCGAAAGCTTCCAAACTGTGGTTTTGCACCATCAAATCGCGCGCGCATTTTCGGATGATGGCGGCGTTTTCCATCCGTAAATCGTAAATATCGCCCCCCTCGGCAGCGGCAATTTTTGCAGGAATCATTGTTGAGTCGGACAACATAAAGCCTTTAAAAGTGCTCAACATCTCATCATCGTCAGGAATGAGGTCGCAGATTTGTCGCACCGTATCAGAAATCTCCATTGCCTTTTTGAAAATGGGCATTTCCTTCGTTTTATCGTACGAACTTACGCGATCGTTATCTTCATCGTCCCAGTCACCGAAATCAAAATCATCATCATCATCATCAAACATAATTATGAGGTATTTTTATTAAATAATCGTTATAGCTGCAATCATTTATTTTAAAAAATCGTTATAGCAGTAACGAAAAAAAGATTAATACATCAGTCCGAAAAGCCACAACGGGATTTTGTTTCCCGCGCCGATTTCCACATCGTCCATTACCACAAAACTGTTTTTCAAATCTTTTATCTGTTCAAACGATTTGTTTTTTCCGCCCACTTCAAACGTATATTTCTTGTCGATAAGAAAATCGCCGCTTTTGGGTAAATTTACATCGTGTCTTACTTTCATCTGATTGAAAAAGAAAGTTTCGCGTACGTTTCCGATATTTGCCGAAGCATCGTCAACGTTGAGAGCGTAAATCAGGTTCGAGTTGTTCAAATACACTTTTTCGGGTTTCGTGAGCAAACTCATTCCCTTGTTTGGTACGAGCAGCTGATTGGTAAGCGCCGCCTTGTTCAGGTAGTGCAGGTATTTGAGCGTGGACGCGCGGTTGAGCTGCATTTCGGCACTCAGTTTTTCGATATTGGGAGTGTACGGCACGAGCGTTGCCAGCACCATCAACAGTTTTTTTACGTTGTAGATGCCGTTGTAATCGATTTTTTCAATGGACGGCAAATCCTTTTCGAGCGTGGTGTTGATGATGTTGGTTATTTTCGTGAAATAGTTGCGAACACCTTCGCGGTAAATGGGATAATAGCCGTTTTTCAGGTACTGCTTGAATAGCGGTATCACTTTGATTTTGTTTCGGATATCGTCAGCAATGTCGATGTGATTTTTCAAAATATCATTCAACGTGAGTACAGGCAAATCGATGACTTTTTCCAGCGATAGGTATTCGCGAAACGACAATCCGTGCAGTTCGTATTTCACGGCGCGGCGACTCAAATCGGCATCAGATTTATAGATTTCCAAAATGGACGACCCCGTGAAAACGGTTTTCAGCTCAGGATAATTGTCGTACACGTTTTTCATTTCCAACGACCAATTCGGGTATTTGTGCACCTCATCGATAAACAGGTGCGTGCCGCCGTACATCGCGAAGCGTTCCGCTAAATCGAGCAAACTGTTTTTCGAAAGCCACAAGTTGTCTAAACTCACATAAACAGCCTTGTTTCTATCAGGGAAGTTATCGCGGATATGCTGTAAAACGAGTGTGGTTTTACCTGTCCCGCGTGCACCCATAATGCACGTCATTCTTTCGTTCCAATCAATATCGGAATGAAGATAGCGCTTAAAATCAGTCTTTTCTGCCGATATCAGCTTGCGGTATGTATTGAACAAATTGTCCATTTTTGGTTGAAAATAGCTATTTTGGCAAAGATATAAATAGTTGTTCTAATAACCAAATTATAAGGTAAAATAGTTATAGCTGTAACGGTTATTTTACTGAAAATAGTTATTAGTGTAACGATATTTACAAGAGATGTTTTCTTAAAAGAATGGATACTTCTGAATAATATCCGCTTCCGAATAGATTTAAATGCGATAATAAATAATAAAGTTCTACTTACTGAAAATAGTTTTTTAGAGGAAGTTGGGATTTACAATTTACACTTTCAATTGTTGTAGGATGCGTATTGCGGTTCCACCGCAATACGCATCACATTTTATTTATCCAATGCCTTGATGTTTTCTTTCAGCACCGCAATTTTACTTTCGGCATCGGCCTGTTTTTTGCGCTCATTCTCCACGATTTCGGGTTTTGCATTCTGAACAAACCGCTCGTTGCTTAGTTTTTTCTGTACCGATTGCAAAAATCCTTCCTGATACACAAGCTCCGCTTTTAGTTTTTCCAATTCTGCTTCAACGTCAATTTTATCGCTCAACGGGATGGCAAATTCGGTTGTGCCAACCATAAATCCGATGGCGCCGGCAGTTTTTTCGGTTACATCTTCTATGACCGATAAATTTGTCATCTTCACAATTGCAGAATCAAATCGATTGTCGTGGGTTCCAATTACCTGCAGTTGTAATTCATCTTTGTTGGGAATGTTTTTCTGTAAACGGATGGTGCGGATACCCGCAATGATTTGTTTGATAATTTCGAAATCTGCAATGAAGTTTTCGTCCACATTGTTGGCTTTTGGCTGTTGAGTTGTCATGATGCTTTCGCCCGATTTCCTTTCGTATAGTGCCTGCCAAAGTTCTTCGGTAATAAACGGCATAAACGGATGCAATAATCTCAACAATGAGTCGAAAAACGACAAGGTAGCCTCGTAAGTTGCTTTGTCGATCGGTTGTTGGTAGGCGGGCTTTACCAATTCGAGACACCACGACGAGAACTCGTCCCAAAACAGTTTGTAAACAGTCATTAATGCCTCGGAAAGACGGTATTTGCCAAATAAATCCTCCATTTCGATAATGGTTTTCGATAAAATATTCTCGAACCAGCCGATGGCGATTTTCGCTGTTTGGGGTTGCTCCATGTTGTCGCTCACTTCCCAGCCTTTTACCAATCGGAAAGCGTTCCAAATCTTATTGTTGAAGTTCCGTCCCTGTTCGCAGAGCGATTCATCGAAAAGCAAATCGTTTCCTGCCGATGAAGCCAGCAACATCCCCATTCGCACGCCGTCGGCTCCGTGTTTTTGCATCAGTTCGATGGGATCGGGCGAGTTTCCGAGTTGTTTCGACATTTTTCGGCCTTGAATATCGCGAACGATTCCTGTGAAATAGACGTTGTGGAAGCAAGACATATTACGATATTCGTATCCAGCCATAATCATTCGGGCAACCCAAAAGAAAATGATATCGGGACCCGTTACCAAGTCGTTGGTTGGATAATAATAGTTGATTTCGTCATTGTCAGGGTTATTTATTCCATCAAAAACCGAAATTGGCCATAACCACGATGAGAACCACGTATCGAGACAATCTTCATCTTGACGCAAATCGTCTAACGAAATAGGATAATCCACCATTTTTAACGCTTTTTCGTAAGCGATTTCTTTGGTTTCGCCAACCACGAATCCGCCTTTCGGAAGATAATAAGCAGGAATTTGGTGTCCCCACCACAACTGACGGCTGATACACCAATCTTTGATATTTTCCATCCAGTGACGATAGGTGTTTTTGTATTTTGCGGGATGAAACTTGATGGTATCGCTTTCCACTGCATCGAGAGCAGGTTTAGCTATATCTTCCATTTTCAGAAACCATTGCATCGATAATTTGGGCTCGATAACGGCATTTGTTCGTTCCGAAAATCCTACTTTATTGGTGTATGCTTCTGTTTTTTCTATCAATCCAGCCTCTTCCAGATCTTTCTCGATTTGTTTTCGCACCGCAAATCTATCCATTCCCGCATACATCGCACCATGTTCGTTAAGGGTGCCATTATCGTTAAATATATCGATTGAAGGCAGGTTGTATTTTTCGCCCAATACGTAATCGTTAACATCGTGTGCAGGTGTAACTTTCAGGCATCCCGTACCGAATTCCATATCCACGTATTCGTCTTCGATAACAGGAATAACACGGTTGATAAGCGGAACAATCACTTTTTTGCCTTTCAAATGAGCAGTTTTCGGATTATCGGGGTGAATACACATTGCTGTGTCGCCCATAATAGTTTCGGGGCGGGTGGTCGCGACGATGGCGTAAGCCCCCTCAACTCCCAAGCCCCCTCCCGGCCTCCCCCCAGAGGGGAGGAGTAGGGCGTCTTCGATTTTGCGGAGAACGGATGTTGCGTTGCCGATGACTTCTTCGTTTGTAAAGCGAAGAACACGATAGCCAATTTGTTCAAGAATACTTGCTCTGAATTCATCTGCTTCTTTTATTTCGGGTTTATTGTGGTATTCACCGTCCACTTCAATGATAAGCTGCTTCGATAAACAAACAAAATCGACTATAAATCCCTCGATAATATGTTGACGTCTGAATTTTTCTCTCAAATTTTTGTTCCGCAACATTTCCCACAAAGCATTTTCGGCTTCGGTTGAAAAACGACGTAACTCTTTTGCATTTTCTTTTAATAAACCGTAAATAGCTTTATCGGCAGTTTGGTATTTTGATTTTGTGAGTTGGTTAAAGCTTTCCCTATCTTGCTCCTCCCCTATGGGGGGAGGTAGGGAGGGGGCAACTTTATACCGCAGGTAATACAATTTCCCGTTTACTTCTTTGTGAATAACCTCTTCATCAGAAAGTGCGGTAAGAGCTTCGGGGTCCCAGTTTACCATGCGGACGCCACGATAAATCAATCCTTTGTTGTATAAATCGATAAAAACTTTAATAACACTTTCCGAACGTTTTTCGTCCATTGTAAAGCACGTTCTGTCCCAATCGCACGATGCGCCGAGTTTTTTCAACTGTTCCAGAATCATTCCACCATGCTTGTGCGTCCAGTCCCAGGCGTGGGATAAAAACTCTTGGCGTGACAAGTCGGATTTTTTTATTCCTTCGGAAGCGAGTTTCGCAACCACTTTTGCTTCAGTAGCAATGGAAGCGTGATCCGTTCCGGGAACCCAGCAAGCATTTTTTCCCTGCATTCGGGCACGACGCACCAGAATATCCTGAATGGTATTGTTGAGCATATGCCCCATATGCAGAATTCCGGTGACGTTTGGTGGTGGAATCACAATTGTGTAAGGTTCACGATTATCGGGTTCAGAATGGAATAATTTGTTATCCATCCAGTACTTGTACCATTTGTTTTCTACCTCTGTGGGGTTGTATTTGCTTGAAATTTCCATTGTTGTTTTTTATATCAAAGTGCAAAAATACAAAAAAAGGATTTCTTGGGGAAATTCTTTTGACTTGTGGTTTAATAGTTATCCGAATTATGAATAACGTTGAAATACGCAATTGGGATTTTGACAAAACCTTAGTTGTGTTAATTTAACGAAATGTCCCTTTTTAGTGTAATTTTGTCCCTTTTTAGTTTTACTATTTGTTTTATTCGATATAAATTTGTCGCTGTTTAAAACTCAACTTGATTATTTTGATTATAAGTCTATGTTTATTGTGTTGATTTTTAGGCGACTATCTGCATGGCTTGTGTCACGCATTTGTATATCCAAAACTATTAGCAACAATTGCATCATCAAAACTTAGTATATGATGTTAAAGAAAACTTTTGTTTCCCTATTATTTATTTTAAGTGTTTTTTCCTTGCTTCGGGCTCAAGAAATTGGAGTTAAGACCAATTCATTGCATTGGGCTACCTTGTCCCCCAATTTAGGAATTGAAATTGCATTAAGCAAAAAGATAACGCTTGATATTTCCGGTGGATTTAACCCTTTTAAACTCTCTGGAGAAAAATATCTTAATCATTGGATTGTTCAACCGGAGGCACGATATTGGCTTTGTGAGCCATTTAATGGACATTTTTTTGGTGTTCATTTGTTGGGAGGGCAATTTAATATAGGAAATGTCAATATTCCTATTGGACGACTCAAAACATTCAAAGATGCACGATATGAAGGCAATGCTTGGGGAGGAGGTTTTACTTATGGGCATCAATGGATGTTTGCCTCGCGCTGGGGAATTGAAGCTGCAATTGGAGCAGGGTATGTTTATTTGGATTACAACAAATTTCCGTGTGGAAATTGCGGTACTAAACTTGCAACAGACGTAAAACATTATTTGGGCGTAACCAAAGCCGCTATATCTGTTATTTATTTTATAAAATAGTCCTTATTAATATTAGTATGAGAAAGATTAAGTACTTTTTATATATCTACTTTGTAATATTTTCCGGATTTTCTCTATTGGCTCAAGAGACTAAAAGTTACATGAACGAGTTGGTTATTGAAAACCAGAGTGTAAAAAGAGACTCAGGAAAAGTGTATGTAGATATGGGTATAAATATGGGTGCATTAAAAATCAACCCAAAACACACAATAATATTAACTCCTTACATAATTCCTATACCCGCATTGTCCGATACACTATCGGCAGTAACAGATACATTATCGCTATCGGTAGATACGTTATTGGTAACAGTAGATACACTGCGTTTACCGGCTGTTGTTATTAACGGAAAAAATAGACATACGGCTTATAGGCGGGCACAGTTGCTTGGGAAACCTGCAGTTTGGAACGATGGAAATATTTATAACATACAATCTAGAGATAAAGAAGTTCCGCAGCATTTAGGATATAGTGTTTCATTGGCTTTTGAGCCGTGGATGCGAAAAGCGCAGTTATTTATAAAAGAAGAGGTAACCGGTTGTGCTTCGTGTCCGGTGGGAGAGGCAGATTCGTTGCTTAATGAGAAAATACTTCCTTCCGATTTTATACCCTCGTTCCTGATTTCCTACGTTACACCGGAGGCCGAGCCTGTAAAAGCGCGAAGCGAACAATACACGGCACGTTTTACTTATAGAGTAGGACGTTCTGAATTGCTTCCCGAAGTGGGGAATAACGCCCGCGAATTGGAACAGGTAGATAAAGTGGTTCGCAATATAGTGAATGATAAAGATCTGACTATGAATAAACTTGCTATATCCGGCTATGCCTCTCCTGAAGGTGGTTTCGATTCGAACATGCGTCTTTCGCGTGATCGCGCCTATAGTTTCTCATCGTACTTGGAGCGTAACTACAATCTCAATGCATCGCAGTTCGATGTGACTTGGCATGGAGAAGATTGGAACGGTTTGCGAAAGATCGTAGAGCAATCATCGTTGCCCGAAAAAAGTGAAATTGTACGTATTATAGATTCGGAAAGCAACCCCGATAGGCGCGATGCGCCTCTGCGCCGATTATCGCGTGGAGCAACTTATAAAAACCTACTCGATAATTACTATCCGCAATTGCGCCGCAATGAGTATGCCGTAGAGTACAATATCCGCGCATTTGATGCGCAGGAAGGTCGTGAGATAATAAAAACACGTCCACAGTTAATGAGTTTGAACGAAATGTTTCTTGTTGCGCAAACCTACGAAAAAGATTCTCCTGAATTTAAAGAAGTGTTTGATATTGCAGCTCGTTTATTCCCCCAAAACCCAACAGCTCAGCTTAATGCGGCAGCAGTTGACTTGGAGGGAGGTAATGTGGATGCGGCATTAAATCGTTTAGAGAAAGTAAAAGATATGCCCGATTCTTGGAATAATTTGGGTGTAGCTATGTTCCGCAAACAGAAATATGCAGAGGCTATGAAATATTTTAAGCTATCTGTGGATAAAAATGATGAAAATGCAAAAGCAAACATTGAACAGCTTAAGCAATTTATTGAAGAAAAAGAGATAAAACTGTAATTTTTTTAATGTTTCGAGAAGAGTAATATTTTACCAAAACCTATACTCTTTATCTTAGTTTTGTAAATACCTATTTATCTTAGGTAGCCAACAAATATCTTCGGTATTTGAGGATAAGTTCCTGTATGGAGAAGATAAGATAAATTTAGTATAAATAATTGAAAAGTAAAATTTACTATTTCTGCCTAAAAAATCATTTCACATAAGTTATATATTACTTCGGTAATATAGTATCGTATTAAAATGTACATCTTAAAAACCTAATTTTTTTAAATTATTAATTTTTATTTATTATGAAGTTAAACAAACTTTTCTTAGTGGGAGCCATTGCCTTAGGCTTAGTGGCTTGTAAAAAAGAGGGCGATGTCCCTAACCCACCAACAGGGGAAAAAGGCTTTCTTTCTGTATCTATTGCTATTCCTAATGATGTTTTCAAAGCTACAGGTGATTTAGATCCTGGAACTCCAAACGAAAACAAAGTAACCAAGGCTCGTGTAGTCCTTTACGCAAGTGATGCCGTGGTGGAAGCACTTTCTTTAACGGTTGCTAACGGTACAGGAACAAATCCGTTTACCGGAGCAGATGTTTTCGCTACTGGCTCTATTGCTCCTACGGCTAATCGTTTTGTTTCTGTAGGTAAACAAGTAACTAAAGGCACTTACAGTGTGTATGTATTTCTTAACCCAAATGCCGAGTTGGAAGCTGCTACAAATCCCGGACAACCGATTGGCAAGCTTAAAGAAGCGCTTGATGTTGAGAATTTAAACAATTTAATTGGTGCTACCAGAGATGCTTTCCTTATGGCAAATGCTGATGGTGCAGTAATAGCAACTGTAGATAAAGCTACTGCTGCTGAAGCTCAAGATGCTCCGGTTCCGGTTCGCGTAGAGCGTGCTATTGGTAAGGTAGTTCTTACAGAAAAAACTCCCGGTGCAACGCCGGTTATAGGAAAACCTAATGATAAAGTTACTTTCTCTAAATGGGGTGTAGATATCTTAAATAAAAAATACTTCCCGGTAAGAGATGGAGTTAAAATGGATGGAACTCCCGACGATGCTACTACACCTCAGTTGGAGCGTTATGCTAAAGACCCGAACTTTGGAGATGTAACAGCAGCTGATTATTTCAACAACTTTGTAGCAGATTATACTACAAACTTTTTGCCAACATTGACTACAGATTTAGGAACAGCTCTTTATGCTCCTGAAAATACAATGGATGCTGCTTTCCAACTTCAAAAATTCACAACAAGTGCAACTATACAGGCTACTTATACTCCCGAAGGATATACAGCAGGTGAAACATGGTATCTTTTCAGAACAGCTTCAGCTTCAAAATATTATACAAAATCTGAATTTGAAGGATTTGTTGCAACTCCTCCCGCGGACGACACCAATCACTTGCCCGGTTTTGCAGCTGCGGTTACTGCTTTCAAAGCAGCTTATCCCACGTTCCCCGGAACAGCATTAACTCCCGCTCAAGTAAAAGAAGCTTACGACGTTCATAATATTGGTGTTTTTGTTAATAGTGTATGTTACTACAATGCGCTTATTCGTCATTTCACCGATGGACAAGGTTCTATTCCCGGTGGATTCGGACGTTATGGTGTAGTTCGTAACAACTACTATAAACTTATTATCAACTCGGTTAAAGGTGTAGGTACTCCGTACGTTGGACCTGAAAAACCAGAAGATCCGGACGATCCGAAAGATGCATGGATTTCAGTTGATACACAAATATTGCCATGGTTGGTACGTGAGCAAATTATCGAAGGACTTTAATCAATTGCTTGTCAATTATTAAAATCATTAGATATATAACATGTATTGTATAACTTATACATAAATAAAAAGAGATTAGTCTTTTGCCATCATTATAAGGTGGCAAAAGATTCTCTTTTTATTTTTCAACCTAATTTTTTAATTGCTTAAATTAGTTTCTACACAAAAATAGATAATGTTATGATGAGAGTTTTCTCAATTATGTTCAGAGGCAAAACGGAAAACCTGTGAAGATAATTGAAGATAAGTACATCGTCTCAATTACTTTATATTATTGTCAGCAGTGCTAATAAACAAA
>JAUNUM010000085.1 GCA_030538215.1 Bacteroidia bacterium | reverse complement strand
GAAGAACTTTTTATTTGCTCCGATTTATGACGCATTATTTTGATTTAACTATAATTAACAAAGTGCAAATATAATCTATTCGTAGTTAAAAACCTACAAAAAAAAGGACATATTTGTGCGAAAAAAGGACAATTTTAGGTAATTGAATAAAAATTTAGCTTTTTCACAGTTAAAGCTATATAAATATGAATTATTTAGGATTGTATTAAAACTTAAAAAACACCTCCCGAATCTCTCGATTTGAGGTGGCAGGCTTTGTTGTGATGCCACTTTTCCCTGTCTATCTCCAATTTCGGAGAATTGATTCCGTAAATTTCAGGGTCTAATCCTAAGTTTTATGAAATAAAAAACAACTATGAAGTAGATAAGATAGATGTAGTATATCTTAAGTTTCGCCGACAATTCTCATTGTTACAAAATTATTATTACTTCACAGACATTCGGGTTGATCCGAACGCACAACTATTGTCTTTTTTTAATCAAACTTCCATTGCAAACACAACGAAAGTTTGATAAGTGGTCCCACTTGGGCTTGAACCAAGGACCCCATGATTATGAGTCATGTGCTCTAACCGGCTGAGCTATAGGACCAAAAAAAGACTTGCTCTATCTACTTTTATTATTGACCTCCTATTCATAAGAAGAACCATTGGAGAGTCACTCACTCTACTTCCGCATACGAAAACTCGAACTATTGAAACCAATATTTCAACTTTTCATTGAAAACGGGTGCAATATTACTACTTTTTTTGCAAATTACCAAATCAGAATGAATTATACTGAACGAAATAAATAAAAATAATTTAATTTCAGTAATAACTTTCCTTTTCACATTTATTATTCCTATTTTTACAGCGCTTAAAATATACTATTAAATTTACACTTTTAAAATTAAAGAAATTATGGAAGACTTAACATTCCGCGTAAAAGCACACAGCGAAAACCCAACAAAAACAGTAGTGAAAGCAAGAACTTTCCAAATGATTATTGATGAACCCACAGATTTGGGAGGAACTAACGAAGGAGCAAATCCGGTAGAATATGTACTCGCAGCCTTCTCCGGATGCCTAAACGTAATGTGCCACGTGGTTGCTCAAGAAATGAACTTTGCCCTTCGTGGTGTAGAAATAAAATTATCAGGCAAGTTAAATCCGGAAAAACTTTTCGGCAAAGAAACTACGGATAGAGCCGGTTATAAAGAAATTAACGTAGAAATAAATCCGGATACCGATGCCGATCAAGAAACATTAGAAAAATGGGTGAAAACAATTGAAGCACGTTGCCCGGTAAGCGACAACCTTTCAAACCCAACACCGGTGCATATTTCGGTGAAAAAGTAAAAAACACAAAAGGTAGCTTTCTCAGCTACCTTTTCTGTTTTAATTCACTTCCGGCTCAATCCAGTCGCCATTATCTTTTATTAACTGAATGAGATGTTCCACAGCTTCTTCCTGCGGAATATTTTTCTCAACCAGCTCTTTTTTCTTATAGAGTGATATTTTACCGTGCTCGGCACCCACGTATCCGTAATCAGCATCGGCCATTTCGCCCGGTCCATTTACTATACAACCCATTACTCCGATTTTCAGGTGTCGTAGATGCGAGAAATGTTTTTTTATCAATGCCACGGTTGTCCGTAAATCAAACAACGTCCGTCCACAACTGGGACAAGAGATAAACTCAGTTTTACTTGTACGAACACGGGCAGCTTGAAGAATACCAAAAGCATACGAATCGAGCTCGGCAATATCCATTTTCCCCGAATTGCTTATCATAATTCCGTTTCCAAAACCGTCCAGTAGTACAGTTCCAAAATCAACTCCACCTTTAATCTGAATATCTTCTGCTAAGTCTTCCGAATAACTGCGTTGCAGAATCACAGGAATTTCACGTTTTTCGTTCAGTAATTTATGGAAGAACGCCCGTTGCTCACCTACCCCGTTCGCATGATCGGTTTTGAGTATAATCACCACTTTCTCTGCATTTTTTAAAATATCCAAAACTTCAGTGCTAAGCTGTGGATAAGATAGTTGCAGAAATTTAACAGATGCGTTACAATCTTTAATCTTAGAGATATTTTCTGTTGTAAACATCGGGAAATTATCAATTTTATCCGCCCAGTTCTCAAAATCTACAATCGATTTCATCCCTTTCGGAAAGTTATCGGGAACTTTATTGCCCACGTATATAAAATCGGGAATAAAGTGTGAATTTATAGTCATATCCGTAACCGAGCTCCTATCGGAAATAACCACCGGAACAAAATCTGCACCGATATTTCTTACAGCGTAAGTTTTTCTTTTATCGGTTGAAAATGGAGACCAATCGCTATTTATTTTCCCTTCGATTGGCGTATGTCCTTTTCTCTTCGCCACATAATCCACAATTTTGCGCGCAACCGGCACTTCTGCTTCCGGATCTTCACTTAGCGATACACGCACAGTATCACCCAAGCCATCAGATAACAATGCTCCAATACCTACTGCCGATTTCATACGTCCATCTTCACCGTCACCGGCCTCGGTTACACCAAGATGCAACGGAAAGTGAATATTCTCTTTATCCATCGTTTCCACCAGCAGACGAACGGCTTTGGTCATCAGCAGCGTGTTAGACGCTTTCATCGATATAACAATATCGGTAAATCCCTCATCTACAGCAATTCGCAGGTATTCCATACACGATTCCACCATACCTTCGGGCGTATCGCCGTAGCGAGTCATAATTCTATCCGACAACGAACCGTGATTCACACCAATTCTCACTGCCGTGCCATGTTCCTTACAAATCTGAAGAAAAGGAACCACTTTGGAACGATTTTTCTCCAATTCCTCCGCATATTCCTCATCTGTATATTCTACTCCAGCAAAGCTCTTTTGTCCATCTACAAAGTTTCCGGGATTGATGCGCACTTTTTCGGCAATGGTAGCCGCCACGTGTGCCGCACGCGGATTAAAATGAATATCGGCCGATAATGGCGTGGTATATCCTTTATCTCTTAATTGTTGATGAATTTCGCGTAAATTATTTGCTTCGCGAACGCCTTGTGTGGTCAATCGAATTAAATCGGCGCCTACGGCAATAATTCTTTCACATTGGGCAACACTTCCTTCAGTATCAAGTGTATTTGTATTGGTCATCGTTTGCACAACAACCGGAAAATTACCGCCCATATTGATGTTTCCAACATGTACATCGATGGTTGGACGACGATGATAATTAAAATAGTCCATTATAATTTTTTTTATATAAAAATAAACAACTGAATGCTATAAATGTTTTGAATCAAATCTCGCGATAAACATCGCTGAACGGCACACGATACTGTTCGCCCCAAATTCCTTGTGGTAATCTTATTCCGCACGATATAATCATATTAATTTCAGCACCTCGCGGTAAACGAAGCGCTTTTCTTGCAATACGGCTATCAAACCCTTCCATCGGACAGGTGTCGTAACCTTCGCCGGCCATGGCAAGCATAAATGTTTGTGCGGCCAATCCGCAGGTTTTATGAACCACAACCCGTACATCGGCTTCCGAAACCTGACGAGTAATTGGGCTGAAAAACCCAATACAAAACGATAAAAACTTACGAAATAACCCTAGTAATCCAAAAAAACGAGCATAGAAGAAAAGCATAAGTTTTCCGTAATATAGTTTTCGATTTTTTATGCGGTTTGCTTGCCTTTCGGGTGGACTGTTTCGTTCAATATTTCCGATTTCAAAGTCCAAAACTTTTTTAGCTCTTTCACGATACAAACCCTGTCGTGTTACAAAAACTACCATTTGTTTCGCCGTTCTCGCTGCCGATTGCCCCAAACATGCTTTTGTGAGTTTTTGCAGCGTTTCGGGCGATGTGATGTGATAAAACTCCCACAACTGCATATTACTGCTGACGGGAGCAAGTGTTGCAAGTTCTATGCAATGCCTTACTTTTTCAGTATCTATCTCTTTTTCGGCATCATAATGGCGCACAGAACGCCGATACCGAACAATTTCTTCAAAAGTCATATTATACGTTTAATGTTTAGCGTTTGAAGTTTGAAGTAGTGTTATGTCGTATTTTCCTCTCGCTCCAGATTTAAATATGCGTCGGACGAGTAATCCGTCAGACGCGGTGGGAAATTATTCACGACCTTTCACCCTATCGCCTCGTCGCCTTTTCTCCAAGTCTCCAAGTCATCTTTTAAGCGGTAGAATCTCAATCCAGTATCCGTCAGGATCGATAATGAAATACAATCCCATCGACTCGTTTTCGTAACAAACACAACCCATTTCTTTGTGATAGGCTCTTGTGTGATCGTAATCGTTGGCTACACGCATACATAAATGTTGTTCATTATCGCCCATATTGTATGGTCTAGCCCAATCGCGAAGCCAAGTTAATTCGAGCGTAAAACCAGTTTCACCATCACCCAAATAAACCAAAACAAACGATCCGTCGGAAGCTTCTTTTCTTCTAACCTCCTTTAGTCCTAGCGCTTTATCGTAAAACTCGATACTTTTTTGAAGATCAAACACATTGATGTTGTAATGATCAAATCTGCTTTTTATTTCCATATGTTTTTATTTATAAACTACTGATGTATTTATAAAGACGCGAAGCGTCGCGTCTCTACTTTGGACTTCCTACAGTTCAAACGATTGTCCTTTTTTATATACATTCAAATATGTACAGTTTTGCAACCTCGCGTAACGGCTAAACGCGTTGGCTTTTTCGTATTCTTCACCAAAATGCATCGGCAAAAAATAATCGGTAGATATTCTGTTTACCAATTGTTCTGCTCCGCGCATATAATCTTTACCTAATCGAGGATCGACAGGAAACATTGCCAGATAAAGCTGATCTACGTTTTCGGCCACCAATTCCAGTTGACAAAGATAGTTGTTTTCATAACCGGCGGCTTCAAGCTTGGGAACTTCTTCGTTCCAGTGCCAGTTGTTAAGATCGCCGGCATGAAAAAATCGTTGCCCTGAAACATTTACTAAAAACGATCCGCCAACATCAGTTGAACCGAATGTTTTTACTTTTAAACGATTGTCTTCATAAGTTTGAAGTTTATCGAGAAAAATAATATCTTGACAATCCGGAATTTCCCGACTTTCCAACACTTCTTTCGAAAAAATATATTTTATGTTTGGCTTCTTTACCTTCCATCCTAATACCTCAGGATTAAAATGATCAGAATGCGAATGCGTGCAAAAAACATATAAATCATCGGCCTTCTCAAGCAAATAATCATTTACCCAAAAAAGTCCGTCCTCCCTTTTTTCATCTTTATAAAAATCGAAAATAATTGAAAAACTATCAAATTCAAGCAGGTAGCAACTGTGAAAAATATAGGTAACTGTCATAACTTGTATTTAACTACTCTTTATAACAATTATATGGGATTTTGTTCATTTTAATGGCTTTAAAATTTGATAAAAACCATGAAAAGTATATCTTTGTATCACTATTAACTATCTTTTATGAAGCTAAAAATACTTTTGACCGGAGCCTCAGGCAGTGTGGGATACGAAGTGCTAAAACAATTGATTTCACAAAGAAATCGATTCGAAATTACTGTTTTCGACCTAAAAACCCCTAAAAGCGAAAAGCTTCTCAAGAAATTCAAAAATGATATCCGTCTATTCTACGGCGATATTACCGATCCGGATGCAACAACAGAAGCATCTAAAAATCAAGATTTTATCATACATTTAGCCGCACTTATTCCGCCTGCGGCGTATGAAAACAAAACGCTTACAGAAAAAATTAATGTAGGTGGAACAAAAAACCTCATCACCAATCTCGAAAAATATTCACCCAATGCATTTTTTGCCTATAGCTCATCAGTTGCCACTTATGGTGACAGGCTGAAAGATCCTTACATTAAAGTAACCGATCCGTTGAAACCCAGCTTAGGCGATTACTATGCCGAAACAAAGATTATGGCGGAGGATATTATTAGAAGCAGTAAATTGCGATGGACTATCTTCCGATTATCGGCAATTATGGGTGCCGGAAATCATAAAATATCGGGATTAATGTTTTTGATGCCGTTGGAAACTCCGGTAGAGATTACCACTCCCGAAGATACCGCCCGTGCTTTTGTAAACGCTATTGATCATCAGGAAGAGTTGCTAAGAAAAACTTTTAATTTAGGTGGTGGAGAGAAAAATCGCATCATTTATACCAATTTATTACAAAAATCTTTTGATATTTATGGTCTCGGAAAGCTAAATTTTCCTGAAGGTGCATTTGCAAAACGAAACTATCATTGTGCATATTACGCAGATAGCGATGATTTAGAGAATATTTTGCATTTTCGTCGAGACACAATCGATACTTATTTCCGGAAAGTTGAGGCAAGCGTGCCTTCTTTTCAGCGATTTTTCACTCAATTAGTTAGTGGTATGGTAAAAAAGTCGTTACTGAAAAAATCGGAACCCTACGCAGCTTACAAAAGCGGCGACAAGGAAAAAATGAAATACTATTTCTGAGATTTTGGGGAATTTATCATCAATCACCCAATTTTTACGCATTTATTAATCAATACAAGTTATAATTCAACTTAATTTGTCTTCATCTATGTTTAATTTCAATCAAAAATTCATTTAAAAAATTATGAAAAAGTATTTAGCAGAAATGATTGGTACTATGGTACTGGTATTAATGGGCTGTGGTGCAGCCGTATTTGCAGGTGCGGGTCAACCGTTTGACTCGGTTGGCACATTAGGCGTAGCCTTTGCTTTTGGTCTTTCGGTTGTGGCAATGGCTTATGCTATTGGTAGCATTTCGGGATGTCATATTAATCCGGCCATTACACTCGGTGTGTTATTAACCGGACGAATGAGCAGCAAAGATGCAACTATGTACATCGTTTTCCAAGTTATCGGAGCCATTTTAGGTTCTTCTATTCTTTGGTTCTTGGCAAAAGATTCAGGTTCAACTACTACATTAACAGGCGCTAACGGCTTTGCCGAAGGACAAATGGCTACCGCTTTTGTTGCCGAAACCGTGTTTACGTTCATTTTTGTTTTAGTAGTACTCGGTGTTACTGCTAAAAACGGATTGAATAAATTTGCCGGTTTAGCTATCGGTTTAGCGTTGGTTTTGGTACACATTGTTTGTATTCCTATCACCGGAACATCTGTAAATCCGGCTCGCAGTATCGGACCGGCTATTTTTCAAGGTGGTGCGGCTCTTACTCAACTTTGGGTGTTTATTGTGGCTCCATTCCTTGGTGCAGCTATTGCAGCTATCGTTTGGAAAGGAATTACCGTTGAAAACGAAGTTCAAAAGGCATAAGAAAAATACAAATCGTTCAAAATGTAAGGAGAGAAACAGTCTGTTTCTCTCCTTTTTTGGTTAAAAGTATAAAATAAAGAGGGCAAAAGAACATATTTAGTGGTTATTTGTTTAGAAAGTTGCACATTCTTTGTATTTTTGTGCAGTTTTTTATTTAATAAAACAAAAAGTCAAATGAATCACAACTTATTAAAAGGCAAAAGAGGCATCGTCTTCGGAGCATTGAACGATCAGTCCATTGCTTGGAAAGTAGCCGAACGTGCCGTTGAAGAAGGCGCAATTATTACGTTATCCAATACTCCGGTTGCCGTGCGTATGGGAGATACCAATAAACTGGGAGAAAAACTTAACGCAGAAATTCTACCGGCCGATGCTACCAACGTGGAAGATCTTGAAATGGTTTTCACCAAATCTATGGAAATATTGGGTGGAAAAATAGACTTCGTGTTGCACTCCATCGGAATGTCTCCGAATGTGCGTAAAAAACGTACCTACGACGATCTTGATTACGATTTACTCAACAAGACATTGGATATATCGGCAATCTCTTTCCATAAAATGCTTCAGGTTGCCCGCAAACTGGATGCCATTAATCGTGGTGGCTCCATACTTGCTCTTACTTATGTAGCTGCACAGCGTGTTTTCTACGGATATAACGATATGGCGGATGCCAAAGCGCTGCTTGAATCTATAACACGAAGTTTCGGTTATATTTATGGACGCGATAAAGGCGTTCGGGTGAACACTATTTCCCAATCGCCCACCATGACTACTGCCGGAAGCGGTGTAAAAGGAATGGGCGATCTGATGGATTTCGCCGAACGTATGTCGCCCATTGGGAACGCCGATGCCGATGATTGTGCCGATTATTGCGTTGTTATGTTCTCGGATCTGACCCGCAAAGTAACGATGCAAAACCTTTACAACGACGGCGGATTCTCCAGCATGGGAATGAGCTTAAGCGCAATGAAACAATACAGCAACGGCTTGGAAGAAACCAGAGACTAACGCTTAAAAGAATAAACAGTTATTCTTTTATTATCAATTTAATAGCTTCGAGAGTTCATCGAAGCTATTTTTTTATACTTTTGTATTTATTATGCTTTTAAAGATATATACTGAAAACCCTAACCCGCGCGAAATAGAAAAAGTAGTTTCAGTTCTCAGAGAGGGCGGAATCGTAATTTATCCCACCGACACACTTTACGGTATAGGTTGCGATGCACTAAATGTGCGCGCAGTAGAAAAAATCTGCGATTTAAAAGGAATAAACCCGCAAAAGAGTAACTTATCTATCGTTTGTAACGACTTAAGCAATATCAGCGAATATGCTAAGGTAAGCACTCCCATTTTTAAGTTGATGAGAAAAAATCTACCCGGCCCATTTACGTTTATTTTGCCTACCACTTCATCGTTACCCAAAATTTACAAAAACAAAAAAACTGTTGGAATTCGTGTTCCCGACAATCTTATTATTCGTGAAATTGTTGAAAAACTTGGAAATCCCGTGCTAAGTACATCGGTTAAGTTAGAGGACGGTGATGAAGTTGAATACGTTACCAATCCCGAACTTATACAAGAGAAATGGGGCGATATTGCGGATATCACTATCGATGGAGGATTTGGTGGAATTGAGCCATCTACAGTCGTAGATTGCACTTCTGATGAACCGGAAATTGTAAGGCAGGGAAAAGGAGTGTTAAATTTTTAAGTTTTTTATTTTCGAATTAAAATCTTTACTACATTAGTAGTCTGATATTTGCTATAATTTAAAAAATCAATCAAATGAAAAAACGATTATCTCTTTTTATGGTAGCTACCATTCTACTTTCTTTCTTGGTATTAACCGTATCTTGTAAAAAAGATGAATCAGTTGATCCAAGCCTTAGTAATCCAAATAAATATGTAAATAATTGGATTCATGAACAAATGACAATTTACTATTATTGGGAAAATAAACTCCCTAAAAGTCCGAATTTTAGTCTTGCTCCCACAGATTTTTTTGGAACGTTGCTTAATAAATTTGATAAAAATACGAACCCCGATGGCGATAGATTTTCTTGGATACAGGAAAATTATGTTGATTTATTGAATGCATTGAGTGGTGTTTCATCCAATGAAATCGGATTTGAATATGTTCGCTATTCAATAAGTCCTGATAATGTAACTCCAAAACAGTATTATTTATTGGTTCTATACCCCAAATTAAACACCGATGCATACGCAAAAGGAGTTAAACGAGGAAGGTTTATTGCTAAAATAGACAATCAAGATATTACCGATAATAATATTCATTCACTGGTTTCGGGAACCGGAACAAAAGAGCTGACTTTTACCGACAGAATTTATAACAACGAGGAGAAAAGATATGAATTTAAGTTATCTCCTAATAAAATTACCATCCAAACACATAAAAATTTTGCAGAAAACCCCATTTATCTGGATAGTGTTTACACAATTAACGATAAGAAAATAGGTTATTTGGTATATAATTTCTTTGCGAAAGATAAAGGAGACGAGACATACGCCTACGATAAACAGTTGATGAACACATTAGAGGGAATCAAATCGAAAGGAGCTTCCGAATTTGTTCTTGATTTACGTTACAATGGCGGTGGAGCCGTTTCAAGTGCAATTGCATTGGCTAGCGCTTTGGTGAAAAATAGATCTACGCAAAACCTCATAATGACTACTGAGTATAATGCCACCTTGAGCAATTATTTTAAAAAGAGATATGGCGATGAATACAATAAAGATTATTTTACAGACAAAGTAGTTAAGATTAGTTATGATGAAAGCGGAAAAGAGGCAGGACGTTCTGACATAGCCAGTGTGCCGGCTCTGAATCTTTCTCGTCTCCACGTACTTACTTCAAGGTGGACTGCCTCGGCAAGCGAACTTATCATTAACGGATTGAAACCTTATATGGATGTAATAACAATTGGAGAAACAACCGTGGGTAAAAATGTGGGTTCGTTCACGTTATTCGAAAAAGAGGATCCAAAGAATAAGTGGGGTATGCAACCTATTACTTTCAGGTACTTTAATAGTAATGGGAAATCGGATTTTTATACTGGATTTGTTCCTGACCATGAAATCAATATTTTAGAAAACATGGTAAGTTTTGGAGAAACAGAAGATCCTTATTTAAATAAAGCTCTGAGCCTTATTACCGGAGCCTCGGTTGCACCCAATGCGCGAATGGCAAAAGAGAATTTAGATTCGGGTTTAAGAATCGAGAACAATTCGGCTTCAATGAAGATAACCGAAATGTATGATGATAGACGTCAAGAAGCAATAAAGAAACTAATAGAAAAATAGATATTGATATTTATTCTGTTGACTAGTCCTAAATAACCGTTACAGGTTTTATACAAAATTAATTCTTTTATC
>JAUNUM010000084.1 GCA_030538215.1 Bacteroidia bacterium | reverse complement strand
TTTGTTTATTAGCACTGCTGACAATAATATAAAGTAATTGAGACGATGTACTTATATAAATTAATTACCTATCATACTCCTCAAGTTGTCTCTTGTTTTCCTCATGCTGTCTTTAATGTTCCTCAACTCATTTTTCATGTTATTTGTTCACAAAACGTTCCGGTTTTCAAACGACTTATAGTTTTCCATCTTCCTTCTCCATCCTCTGTATCCCAATATCGCCAGTACAAGAAAAACGGCATATTGCGCACTCGTAAAATACAATCCCTGCGATGCAAAAATGGGTATAGATACAATGTTTCCGATAATCCAAAACAGCCAGTTTTCTAGTTTTTTCAACGCCATTAAAATGGTTGCTACCAAAAAGAAAGCCGTATTAAACGAATCGATATAAGGCAGATACGATTGAATATAATCCATATCGGTTCTATTTACATAACGCAAAAGAAAGAAAACACCTATGTAAATCAATACTATTGCTATCCATACTATTACATTCTGTTTGGATGTGTTTCGTTTGATCTGTAATTTTTGACTGTTCTCATCGACACGAGACCACATGTACCATCCGTAAATGTTCGAAATCAGATACACTACGTTTATTCCGGCATTGGCATACAAACGGGCGGCAAAACAAATGTACACATAAATTGCCACATTGATAATCCCGAAAGGAAAAACCAAAATATTCTCCTTTCGGGCGTACCATACGCTGATGATGCCGAGCAGGGCGGCTATAAGTTCAATCCAATTCATCTTTGTCTTTGAAAAGACGTGGCATGCCGCGTCTCTACTATTCCATCAACTTGGCTTCCAATACCTGACTCATCGAAAAGTTTTCGAGACCAAGGTAATAAGCGGCTGAATCAACCAACGCTTCCATTGGAACCAAACCAACAATTTCGCCACCTACAACGGAAACTCCGTAGCGTTGCGCTTCCATACGAACCATTTCGTGTGCACGATAAATAGCCGTTTTGGTATAGTCGGTTAGGTTCATCGAAACTTGTGTAATACCGCGCTCTTCCAACGCTACGCCCATTCCTTTACAGTAGCGCAATCCGCCACCAATGAAACGAACTTTCTTGGCGATTGCTGTGGCTATTTCCAGATTATCGGTTCCCAAATTCACATTGTAAGCCACCAACGGCATACGAGCGCCAATGGTCACTGTTCCGGCTGTTGCATGACGTTCGGCGGGACCAAAATCGGGTTGCCATTCGGGTTGTTTGATTTTTTCCGCCATTCCTTCAAACTCGCCTTTGCGAATAGCCGCCAAATTTTCACGATGCGGTGCCGATGCCGACTTTTCGTATAGGAATACCGGCAAATTGTATTTTTCTGCCACGGTTTGTGCCACCTCTTTTGAGAGAGCGATAGCATCTTCCACCGTTACACCTTTGATGGGAATAAACGGCACTACGTCCACTGCTCCCATCCTGGGATGTTGTCCGCTATGTTGTGTCATATCGATAAGTTCTACGGCTTTTCCGATGGCTTCGATAACGGCATTTCTCAACTCTTCTGGTTCGCCCACAACCGTTACTACAGTACGATTGTGATCAGTATCGCTACTGTAATCCAACAGTTTTACGTTTTCTTTCGCGCGAAAGCACTCTACGATTTTTTCAATTTTTTCTTTGTCGCGCCCTTCACTGAAATTGGGAACGCATTCCATGATTTTGTTCATAATAATTATATTTATTAGGTTTGTTTACAGCAAAAACTCATCAATATTTCCTGAATGAATAAAGTTGAATGTATAATTTGGATAAATCGATGTAAATGTTTTATTTATACGAACATTTACTTTTTCTTTCCACTTAATTTCGTAAGCATTTAAAACACCGTCTTGTTCAACGATTAAATCAATCTCTTGTTGGTCAGCCGTCCGCCAAAAATAAAAGTTACCAAATCCTCCCTCATAACTATTTTTTTTAAACATTTCAGCTACCATGTAATTTTCCCACAAAGCACCAACATCATTACGTAATTCGATGGGAGCAAAATTACCAATTAACGCATTACGTACTCCCACATCGTAGAAATAGATTTTTCGTCCTTTTTTCAATTCTTTGCGGTGATTCGTGCTGTAACTCGGCAAACGAAACAACACAAAGGACTGTTCAAGCAACGTAATGTATTTTTCTACTGTTTCGTTATCAATGTGTAGGAATCTTCCTAATTCACTAAAATTAACCTCACTACCTATTTGATGCGCCAATGCTTTCAGCAAATTCACCAACTTATCCGGTTTTTGAATATTCTGCCACATTAAAATATCTTTGTACAGATAACTTTCTGTTATTAATTTCAATCGTTCTTTTTCTTCGCCAATATGGGTTACAACTTCGGGATAATATCCAAACACCAATCGATGAGGTATTTGTTGTACTTCTTCCATTAACGAAGTATGTTGAACCATTTCTTGAAATGAAAGCGGATAAAGAAAAAACTCCCATTTTCGTCCTGTAAGCGGTTCATTTGTCCGGTTTCGCAATTCAAAAGCTGAAGAACCCGTGGCGATAATTTGTACATTCTCAATATTGTCACTAATTCGCTTAAGAGTTTTGCCGATATTTGGTAACTGTTGCGCTTCGTCGATAATTACCAATTTTTTATTTGAAAAATAATTTTTCAGCCGTACACTCGACGGATTATCAAACAAACTTTGTACTTCGGGTTCATCAGCATCATACCATAAATAATCGGTATATTCAGATGCTAATTTTTTGAGTAAAGTTGTCTTCCCTACTTGACGTGCTCCAAACAACAATACTATCTTCTGAGCATCTAAACGACTCCTTATTTTATTACCAACAATTCTATTTATCATGTATTCTTCGACTATAATCGCAAATATGCCGATAATTTTTCGATTACAATCGCAAATATACCGTTTTTTTATTGAATTGCTAATTAGTCTTTTGTAATTAGTAATTTATTCAACATCCCTTCCTCCACCAAATACGGCTCCGTAATATGATACCCTTCGGCGTGCGATTGATTGAACTCTTTGACCGTACTGATGGCGTTTTCGTTGCGAGCCCACGAACGACGTGCCACACCGCCCATCACATCCCAAAGCATCGCCGAGCGAAGAATTTCGTCCACCCGTTCGCTGCCGTCGCACACCATTCCGAAACCACCGTTAATGGCTTTTCCGATGCCCACTCCACCGCCATTGTGTAACGCCACAAGACTCATTCCACGAGCTGCATTTCCTGCGAAACATTGTACCGCCATATCTGCCATAACGTTACTGCCGTCTTTGATATTTGCCGTTTCGCGGAAAGGCGAATCGGTACCGCTCACATCGTGGTGGTCGCGCCCAAGCATAATCGGGCCAACTTCTCCGTTGCGCACCATTTCGTTAAATTTCAGCGCAATGTTCATTCGTCCGAGTGCATCCTGATACAAAATGCGGGCTTGCGTACCAACTACTAATTGATTCTTTTCGGCATCGCGAATCCAAATCCAGTTATCCATATCTTGTCCGCGACGGTTGGGATTGATGCAATCCATGGCGGCACGGTCGGTTTTAATCAAATCTTCGTGCTTTCCGCTCAGGCACACCCAGCGGAACGGACCGTAACCGTAATCAAACAATTCGGGTCCCATAATATCTTCTACGTACGACGGAAAGATGAATCCATCTTTGTCATCTACACCGTTTTTCGAAATCTCTTTCACTCCGGCATCGTACACGGCTTTCATAAACGAGTTACCGTAATCGAAGAAATAAGTACCTGCGGCAACCATTTTTTTTATCACGTTGAAGTGGCGCACGAGCGACTCGTCCACCAATTGATGGAATTTATCGCGGTCTTCTTTGAGCAATCGGGTACGTTCGTCAAACGAAATTCCGGCAGGACAATATCCGCCCGTGTAGGGTTCGTGGCACGAGGTTTGGTCGCTCAACAATTCGATATGGATGTTATTTGTTTCGGCAAATTCGAGCAAATCCACAATATTTCCGTGGTAAGCGATAGAGAGTGGCTCTTTGCGTGCCATTGCTTCTTGTGCCCAATCGAACGCCTGCTTTTTATCATCGGTAATCTTATGCACCCAACCTTGTGAGTGGCGGGTTTCGATGCGCGAATAATCCACTTCGGCAACAATAGACGCCGCGCCCGCAATATCGGCTGCTTTGGGTTGTGCGCCACTCATTCCGCCCAATCCCGACGAAACGAACAAGTGTCCACGCAAATCGCCATCCTGTGGCACGCCGAGTTTTTGCCTTCCGGCATTGAGCAACGTGTTGAATGTGCCGTGCACAATTCCCTGCGGACCGATATACATCCAGCCTCCGGCAGTCATTTGTCCGTAATTGGCAACGCCCATTTGCGCAGCAATTTCCCAATCGGTGAGGTTGTCAAATTGTCCGATCATCATCGAGTTGGTAATGATTACGCGCGGTGCATCGGGTTTTGATTTGAACAATCCAAGTGGATGCCCGCTTTCCACCACCAACGTTTGGTCTTGCGTAAGCTCTTCCAGATACATTTTTATCAACCGATATTGCATCCAGTTTTGGCATACCTGTCCCGTTTCGCCATACGTTACCAATTCGTATGGATAAAGGGCAATATCGAAACAGAGATTGTTGTCAATCATTACCTGAAAGGCTTTTCCTTCCACGCATTTCCCTTTATATTCATCAATGGGTTTGGCTTTGAGGTCGCCTTGCGGACGAAAACGATAGCCATAAATTTTACCGCGTGTTTTCAGCTCCTCCAAGAATTCGGGAGCCAATGCTTCGTGTAATTCCGTAGGAATATAACGCAATGCGTTTTTTAACGCGATTTCAGTTTGAGCGGATGTCAATCGGAAACCGCGATCGGGTGCACGACGAATACCTTCTTTGAATTTCGGATAAGAAGGTAATTGATTGGACAAGGTTATTTTCATTTATCTTAGACTTTAAAAACAAATTGTAAAGCAACTGCTTACTTTTCGGCGGTAAAATTACGAACAATCGAGCATAAAAACAAGATTATAGGAAAAATTAGTAAAAGAAATAAATTATTACTTTTGCATTATTGCTTTACAATAATTATCTTTGCGTTATCGATTTTATAATTGAAAAACAGGGAATATGGTTAAAATAGTCAACCCTTTTGTCACAAGTGGATATGTTTCGCCCCGATATTTTTGTAATCGCGAAGAAGAGAGCAAATATCTGATGAGAGAAATTACGAATGGTAATAATGTAGCACTTATTTCTGCGCGAAGAATGGGAAAGACAGGACTTATTATGCACTGTTTCAATAAAAAAGAGATAAAGGAGCATTACAATTTATTTTTTATCGATATTTATGCCACTGCATCGCTACGCGATTTTGTTTTTGCATTGAGCAAAGAAATTGTGGAACAGTTAAAACCGGCCGGAAAAAAAGCGATAGAGACCTTTTGGGCAACCGTGAAATCGCTGCAAACAGGCATTTCGTTCGATGTAGCAGGTGTACCGTCGTTCAACGTGAGATTGGGTGATATTCAATCGGAAGAAACCACGTTGGATGAAATTTTCAAGTATCTCCATCAATCCGCAAAACCATGTGTAATTGCCATCGATGAATTTCAGCAAATCAATCATTATCCCGAAAAAAATGTGGAAGCGTTGCTACGAACTCATATTCAACATTGCAATAATGCACGGTTTATTTTTGCGGGAAGTCAACGCCACGTTATGGATAAAATCTTTACAAGCGCGTCGCGCCCTTTCTATCAAAGTGTTTCTATTCAGCATCTAAACAGTATTCAAATAAATGATTATGTATCGTTTGCCATGAATCACTTCAACGAAAACGATAAAAAAATTTCGGCAGAAATTATACAATCTGCCTACAATCGTTTTAACGGAATAACGTGGTATGTGCAGAAACTGCTAAATTCACTTTTTGCAATGACAACCATAGGTGGTGAATGCACTCTGAATATGATTGACGAAGCCATCGAAAACAACGTAAACTCCTATAAATACACCTATTCCGAAACGCTTTTCCGTTTGCCCATAAAGCAAAAAGAAGTGCTTGTTGCCATCGCAAAAGAAGGAGATGCCAAGGCAATAACTTCGGCAAAATTCATAAAAAAACATCGCTTATCCTCATCAAGTTCAGTACAATCGGCCTTGCGAGGATTGCTTGAAAAGGACTTCGTAACTCACGAAAAAGGTTCTTACCAAGTGTACGATAAATTTCTCGCTATCTGGCTAAACGAAAATTACTAAAATATATGACTTACAAAATCGAAATTTGCGCCAATTCAGTAGCAAGCTGCATTGAAGCGCAAAAAGGCGGCGCTTACCGTGTGGAATTGTGCGCCGGCATTCCCGAAGGCGGTACAACGCCGTCATACGGCGATATTGCTTTGGCAAGAGAATTGCTGACCAAAACCAAGTTAAACGTAATTATCCGTCCGCGTGGCGGAGATTTTCTGTATTCGGATTTGGAGCAAAAAATCATGCTCAAAGATATAGAAATGTGTCGAAAATTAGGTATTGACGGCGTAGTAATCGGTTGCCTCACGCCCGACGGCGATGTGGATATGCAACGAAACAAAGAACTTGTAGAAGCTGCCGGCAATATGAACATTACGTTTCATCGGGCATTCGATATGTGCCGCGATCCTTTCGAAAGTCTTGAAAATATTGTATCTTTGGGCTGTAAGATTCTTCTCACATCGGGACAACAACCAAAAGCCGAACAGGGTATTGAATTACTGAAACAATTGGTGCAAAAAGCCGATAACAGAATCACGATAATGCCCGGAAGCGGTGTAAACGAAACCAATATTGCGAAAATAGCACAAGAAACGGGTGCTCACGAGTTTCACTTATCGGCACGCGAATCTATTGAAAGTCAAATGACTTATAGAAACCCTAATTTAAAAATGGGTGCCACAAACGTGGTTATCAACGAGTTTTCACAAGATATTACCAGTGCCCGGAAAGTGAAAAATACACTTGTGAAATTACAAAAAGTATCACATTAAAAATATCGTTTAAAATGAAGAAAATCAGTTTTTTTATTTATCTTGCCCTCTTTACCGTGCTGGCAGCATGCAGCATAGGCAGCAAGGAAACCAAAGAAGCCAATTATCAGATTGTGCCCCTTCCAGCCGAAATTACTGTGGCAGAAGGCACACCTTTTACGCTTAATTCGGCAACCAAAATCGTTTTCCCCGAAGGGAACGAAAAGATGCAACGCAATGCGGAATTTTTAGCGGAGTTTTTGAGTATATCAACCGGTAAAAAACCGGCTATCACATCGGCCAGTTCCGATAAAAATGCCATTATTCTAAGTCTTGGACTCGTTAATGAAATCTCCGAAGCTTATCAACTAACGGTAAACGAAAACGCCATTCAGATTACCGGAGCAAGTGAAGCCGGAGTATTTTACGGCATCCAAACATTACGTAAAGCTACGCCTATCGGCGATAAAATTTCGGTATCGTATGCGCCCGTGACCATCAATGATGCACCACGATTTGGCTACAGAGGTATGCACTTGGATATTGCCCGTCACTTTCAATCGGTAGAATTTATCAAAAAATATATCGATATTCTTGCGTTACACAACATCAACCGCTTTCACTGGCATCTGACTGAAGACCAAGGTTGGCGCATCGAAATAAAAAAATATCCGAAACTCACTGAAATTGGTTCAATGCGAAAAGAAACCGTAATTGGCAAAAACACGGGTGAATATGACGGTAAACCTCACGGTGGATTTTACACACAGGAGGAAATAAAAGAAGTGGTGAAATATGCTGAAGAACGCTATATCACTACTATTCCCGAAATTGATATGCCCGGACACATGCTGGCAGCTCTTGCCGCTTATCCCGAACTCGGATGCACGGGCGGACCGTATGAAGTGGAAAGAATGTGGGGTGTTTTCGATGACATTTTGTGCGCCGGACAAGAAGAAACTTATCGCTTTGTGGAAGATGTATTAACGGAAGTGATGGAATTATTTCCATCAGAATATATCCATATTGGAGGAGACGAGGCACCGAAAGTACGCTGGGAAGCGTGTCCACGTTGTCAAGCAAAAATTAAAGAATTAGGATTAAAAGATGATGCCAAACACAAGAAAGAGTTTTATCTGCAAAGCTACTTCACGGAAAGAGTAGAGAAATTTTTAAATGAACACGGTCGGAAACTAATTGGTTGGGACGAAATTCTGGAGGGCAAACTCGCTCCCAATGCCACTGTTATGTCGTGGCGCGGAATGAGTGGCGGAATTGAAGCTGCACAGTTGGGACACGATGTGATTATGACTCCGACTGATTATTGTTATTTCGATTATTATCAAACTCAAAATACAGATGATGTGCCGCTAGCTATCGGGGGTTTTGTTCCTCTGGAAAAAGTTTATAGCTTTGAACCTATACCACAGGTTTTGGCACCCGAACAAAGAAAGCATATTCTTGGCGCTCAAGCCAATTTATGGACAGAATATATTGTTGATTCAAAGCATGTAGAATATATGGTGTTGCCTCGCATAGCGGCACTTGCCGAAGTACAATGGATGCAGCCCGAGAAGAAAAACTATGAACAGTTTCTTACTCGTTTACCTCGATTGCTAAATCTGTACGATAAATTAGATTATAATTATGCTACACACATTTTTGATGTACAAGCTAAGATGACTCCCAACTTCGAAACAAATTCGCTTGACATAACCTTGCACAGTATTGACGATGCGCCTATCTATTATACGCTCGACGGAAGTGAGCCCACAGCCTCTTCTACTAAATACGACGATAAATTTTCCGTCAAAGAAAGCGCTGAGATAAAAGCCATTGCCATTCGTGAAGAAGGAAATAAAAGCAAGATATTTTCAGAAAAAATTAACGCAAGCAAATCGACTTACAAGCCCATCACACTACTCACAAAATCCGATCCGAACTACACGTATAGTGGCGAAAGTATGTTGGTTGACGGCCTTTTCGGAAGCAGCACAAACTACAAAACCGGAAAATGGCTTGGCTTTAAAGGAGAAGACATTGTGGCAGTAATAGATATGTTGGAACCTACCGAAATCACTTCGGCAGAAATTCGCTGCTGCGTGGTAACGGGCGATTGGATTTTTGATGCATCGGAAATAATTCTTGAATCATCAGATAATGAATCTGTGTTCACTCCCGTAAACAGTCAAAAACTTATCGATGCAAATACCAATCATTGGTCAGACATTGCCACTCATACTCTTTCTTTTGAACCGGTAACTGCACGGTATTATAAAATTACAATAAAACCTACGGTTATGCCTGTATGGCATTCCGGAAAAGGAAACAAAGCCTTTATGTTTATTGATGAAATCGTGTTGAATTAATATGACTTATACGTTACAATATTAAAAAACGGGAGCTTCACTCCCGTTTTTTGTTTATTAAGTAGTCTTTCTATTTCCAGCAATATCCTTTTACTACAAATATTCATAACATAAAGATTTACGTAAATTTCATCGAAATAATCTCATTCTCCACTAACATTCTTTCATACTTTATTGTTATAACACAAAATAAAATATGGAAAAAGCCATCAATATAAAATCCGCCTCAAATGAGGATGAGGAACAAATTCTATCTGTTTTATTCGCCTCTTTTGCCCACGATCCATACATGGCATATTTGCTGGAGCTGTCTAATAATCCTAACAAGTTAGACATTTTAATTCGATACATTACTCAGCAAACACTGGCTAAAGGCCGTGCATATCTTACCGATGACCACAAAAGTACGGCACTGTGGCTAACACAGAGAAAGGAAAAATTCACATGGAGATTCATTAAACGAAACCTAAATATATATCAAAAGTTAGGCATCAAGAGTATCGTGAGAATACTAAAAATGGAACATATTTCTCATAAACGATTTCCAAGTAAATCACCTTTTATGTATTTGTATATGATTGGTGTAATGCCCGAAAAGCAAGGCAAAGGATATGCCGGTGCATTACTTGACACAGCACTTGCAGATGCGGATGCCCAAGCATGTCCCGTATTTCTTGAAACCGCAAGTGAGTTAAATGTGAGAATATACGAAAAAAAGGGATTTTCCGTAACTCACACTTTCCGTGATGGCAATTTTATGGTTTTTTATATGGTTCGAAATCCATTATTGAAAGAGTAAGAACACTAAAATTCCGGCTATATATCCCAATAATGCCAACAACGAAAATCGCTTAAAGTAATATCCGAAACTTATTTTTTCCAATCCCATCACAGCTACTCCGGTAGCAGAACCAATAATGAAAATACTCCCACCGGTTACGGCACAATATGCCAGTAAAGTCCAAAAACCGCCATCGACAACAAAATATTGCATATACGGTGTTGCAGCTGCCGATGCTTCCAAAACCGGATACATTCCCATAGTTGCAGCAACTAGCGCCACATTATCTACCAACGACGAAATAGCACCGCTAATCACACTAATGGCGTAAGGCTCTTTAACATTCGATGAAAGAATATCGGCAAAAAACGAGAGTTGCCCGCCTACATTCAATGCAGCTACCGACATTAAGATTCCCAAAAAAAAGAAAATTGTTGGCAAATCTACTGAACGAGATAATGTGGGAATACGCAATTTATCCGATTCCCGAATACCATTTATTCGTCCATACATCAAATCGGTATATATCCACAAAAACACCAATCCAATCATCACACACATAAATGCGGGTAAATGAGTTATTGTCTGAAAAACGGGAACAAGTGCCAATGATAAAATTCCAATCCAGAAAATTATTATTCTCGATTTATTCGGAATATGTTCAATAGAGTTTATATAAAATAGTTTATTAAC